>QHPN01000151.1 GCA_003219115.1 Verrucomicrobiota bacterium
AAGACCGGACGCTCGTCCAATGGCGCAGCTGTCACTAAGTGCGTCTTGCGGTATTTCGCGAGGATGTTGCCGGCGGCATCGATGAACGCCTGCGAATTGTAAATGCGCTCACCGTCGCGATCAGAAACGCCGGCAATGATCGCAAGTGAAAGCTGCTTCGCCATTTCTTGGAGTCGCGGCATCGCGCCTTCGTTCCAGGAAGTAGCGTGCTTCTGAATCGCCGGCATGGAATAGCCGGTATCGATCATTTCAGGAAAGACGATCAGTTCCGCGCCGGATTCTTTCGCGCGCGATGCGAAATCATGAACCTTTCGTAGATTCCCATCCAGGTCGCCGGGAGTGGAGGTGATTTGGGCAGCGGCGATCTTCACGCCTATATTTGTAGGGCGTTTCTGTGAAACGCCAAGTTGCGGGGTGCCGGACAGGACGGGAGGAACATAGGCTTTCCAGCCTGTGAGCCCAGCGGAGTTGCACTCCGTCTGTGCTGGAAGAAGCAGCAGGTTAAAACACCTGCTGGGCGCACAGCTGACGGCCCATCTTCCTAGCACAATGTCTTGTCGAGTCTTCCGATCTTCAACGTCTCCGGCCGCCATTTGGCGACGCCGAGGACCACTAGAATTGTGCCGATCCCGCCGCCAACGACGGAAATCACCGGGCCGAACAATGCCGCAGTCAGGCCGGACTCGAGCGCGCCGAACTCGTTCGAAGTCCCGATAAAGATATTGTTCACGGCGGAAACGCGGCCACGCATTTCATCGGGGGTGACCAACTGCACAATCGTGCCGCGAATAATCACGCTGACGCTGTCGAAGGCGCCGATGAAAAAGAGCATCGCGAGCGAGAACCAGAACACATGCGACAAGCCAAAAAGAATAGTGGCGAGTCCAAAACCAGTGACGCACCAAAGCAAAGTCACACCGGCGCGCTTGATCGGTGGCAGGTAGGCGACGACGAGGGCCGTGACAAACGCGCCGATCGCCGGCATCGCGCGCATCCAACCGAGACCAATCGCGCTCACGAGCAGAATTTGATCGGCAAACATCGGGAGCAACGCAGTCGCACCACCGAGCAAGACCGCGAATAAGTCGAGCGTGATGGTTGCGAGGATGACGTGCTTGCTCAGAACAAAACGCATTCCCGCCTGCAAACTGCGCCAGGTATCCTGAGCCTGGTGCCTTTTCTTCGCTGGCGACCGCGGAATCGGCAACACCAGCAGGAAAAAGAGGAACGAAGTGATGGCATCGATGATGTAAACGCAGGAAAAACTAATGTGCGCCACAATGAACCCGCTGATGGCAGGCCCGACGACTGAGGCAATTTGAAAGACGCTGCTGTTCCAGGTGACCGAGTTGGCGAAGACGTCACGCGGGACGAGGGTCGGGAAAAACGAACTGCGCGCGGCCCAGGCGAAGGTGCGGGCAATTCCTGAGATAAAGAGTAACAAGTAAATTAGCGGAATGGAAAAATCGTCGAAGGAAAATGCCTGCTGATGACGTTCGAAAACTGCGGCGATGGCACGCAACAAACGGTTGCCTTCCTGCAACACCGGCCAGGCCGGAATGGACAGATGTTTCCAGGAAACGAGCGCTAACCCCGCCGAAATGATCGCACTGAAAAACTGCGAGATCATGATGATGTGTTTCCGGCTGTATTTATCGGCGAGGTGTCCGGCCGGGAGTGAAAGACAGAACACCGGAATCACCAGCACCAGGCCAACCAATCCAAGCGCAGTCGCCGAATGCGTGCGCCGGTAAATCTCCCATTCCACCGCGACGGCCAACATTTGGCGGCCGACGAAGGCGAGAAAATTTCCTGTCATGTAGAGATTGAAATTGGCGAACCGAAATGCCGCGTAGGGATCGCGCGACGGCGGTGAGATCGGAGGAATGTTTGGCGGCGCTTCGTCCTGGTTCATGCACGAGCGCATGCAAGAACGCGCTCCCGAGAGGCTAACCTCCGGGCCCGGTGCCGCAAGCTTCAAGGGCTGTCCAGCTTCGCTCGAGAAGCGGAGATGCTCATCTCCGGAAAGAATGACGAAATCCGAATGACGAATGAATCGAGGAATCCGACCTCCACTCCAAGGCTACATAACTTGTTTCTTTGTCATTTGAGCTTCGTCATTCTTTCGAGCTCGTCATCTCCCATGTATCCAGCACTTGCATCAGCGAAGGCGCCGAGTAGTTCCTCTCCTTGATGCAACCGCAGTATTCCCGTACCAATCCTTTCCCGGCCAAAATGGTCATTAACCGGCGGCTGAACGAAGGAAATCGGAACAAGGAAACGCGGCACCACGAAATTTCGCTGGCCGGTTCAGGATTAACCTTCGAACCCGGTGATTCGATGGCGGTTTACGCCACAAACGATCCGCCGCTGGTTGAGGAAATCATTCGCGCGCTTGGCGCCACCGGCGATGAGATGGTGCCAGCGGGGAAAAACGAAACGGCCCCGCTACGCCAGGCCTTGCTGCGCAACTATGCCATCACCGTGCCGACGCCGAAATTCTTAAAAGCAATCGTCGAGCGCGCCTCGGCCGCTCCGTTGCTGAAAGAATTGCTTCAACCCGATCACAAGCACGATCTCCAGGTTTACCTTTGGGGGATGGAGGTGATCGATTTCCTCCTGCAACATCCGTCGGCCAAATTTAAGCCCGATGAATTCGTTGGCTTGCTCACGAAATTGCAGCCTCGCCTCTACTCGGTCGCGAGTTCGTTGCGCGTCTATCCCGAGTCGGTGCACCTGATCGTCGATGTCATTCGCTATGAATCGCATGGCCGGATTCGCAAAGGCGTCGCTTCGACCTTTCTAGCCGAACGCTGCGACGATCAGCCGGTGCCGGTCTTTCCCAGTGTGGCCAAGCATTTTCGCCTGCCGGAAAACGATGCCGACATCATCATGGTTGGACCTGGGACGGGGATTGCACCTTTCCGGGCGTTCTTGCAGGAGCGGCGGGCAGTGGGTGCACGAGGGCGGAACTGGCTCTTCTTCGGCGCCCAGCACGAAAAATATGATTACTCCTATGGCGACGAATTCGAGGAGTTGAAAAAGCAGAACTTTCTTACTCATCTCCACTGCGCCTTCTCGCGCGATAAGGAACACAAAGTCTACGTGCAACATCGGATGCAGGAAAACGCGGCCGAACTTTGGCGCTGGCTCGACGGCGGAGCCTACTTTTATGTTTGCGGCGATGCCCTGAAGATGGCGAAAGATGTGGATGCGGCGCTGCGCACGGCAAGTCACCTGAAGAAGCAAACGTTTACGTCGAGCAGATGAAGGCGGACAAGCGCTACAAGCGCGACGTTTACTAACCTCAAGAAACGGCTGTTTCTAACTGCCGCTCCTTGATTAAAACGCGACGGCGGCGCGGGCGAGAATAAACCCGATTATGCCCGTGGCGGGCAAAGTCAGAATCCAAGCCCATATAATCCGTTCCACCACCGTCCATTTCACGCCGCTGAATCGTTTGGCCGCTCCCACTCCCATGATCGAAGTCGAAATCACGTGCGTCGTCGAAAGCGGAATACCGTACACGCTCGCCGTTTGAATAATGAGGGCGGCGCTTGTCTCCGCCGCGAATCCATGAACAGGCTGAAGCTTCACCAACTTGTGCCCAAGGGTACGAATGATCCGCCAGCCGCCCGCGGCCGTGCCTGCTGCCATCGTGATGGCACAAATAATTTTTACCCATGCCGGAATGGCGCCGAAACTCGGCATCCGCAAGAAAGTTAACCACGCGGGCAAATGCTCGAAGCGCCCAGCCTTTGTTCCGGTAAAAAGCGCGAGGGTAATAATGCCCATTGTTTTCTGCGCGTCATTCGTTCCGTGCGAATGGGCCATGAACGCTGCGCTGAGAATTTGCAGCTTCCCGAAAACAGACTGCACCGCGCCAGGCGTGAAACGATGGAAGGCCGCGAAAAGCGCAAACATCACCAGAGCGCCGAGAAAAAATCCGGCCAGCGGCGACGTAACCATCGGAACGACTACTTTGGGCCAGAGTCCGGTCTCCCATTTCAAGACCGACCAGTTTCCATGCGCAGTCGCGATCGTCGCGCCGCACAATCCACCGATGAGCGCGTGGCTCGAGCTCGACGGCAGCCCGACCAACCAGGTGGTAATGTTCCAGGCGAAAGCGGCGATGAGCGCGCACAAAACCGTGGCCATGGTGACGACGTTGGTGTCGACCAAACCTTTGCCGATGGTCGAGGCCACAGCGCCGCCCAGAAGCGCGCCGGTTAGGTTGAAAACTGTCGCCATCGCAATCGCTTGCCGCGGCGTCAGCACTTTGGTGGAAATGACCGTAGCGATGGCATTGGCGGCGTCGTGAAAGCCGTTGCTGTACTCGAAAACAATGGCGGCAAAGATGACGACGAAAAACGTGACCATCGCAACAGGCGCTTACGCGTATTTGAGAACGACTTGCAGAATGACGTTGCCGGCGTCGCGGCAGCGGTCGATCACTTTCTCGAGCAATTCGTAAAGATCGCGCAGAAAAATGATGTGCTTAGCCGAATAATCGGCATGATAAAGATCGCGCAGCAACTCGAGCTCAAGCTTGTCAGCATCGCCCTCGATTGTCTGTAGACGGGCATTCATTTCGCGGGCGGTCTGAATGTCGGTGCCTTTGCGTAATTGCTGCACCATCGCCACCACCACTTCGGCCGCCTGATCGAGCAGCTCGACCTGCCGGCGGAAATTGTGTCCGTGCAGATCCTCCGGGCAAATCAAGATCCGCTCGCCGATTTTCTCGATCGTCTTCGGAATCTTGTAGAGCGTCGCAGCTAGCGCCTGAATGTCCTCCCGCTCCAACGGAGTAATAAATGTTTTGGAAAGCTCTTCGGTCAGTTGCTGCGTGATGCGCTTGTCTTCGCGCCGACTCTCGGCAAACGCCGCCAGATCGCTCGCTGATTCGCTTTTCTCCAGCTTCGCCAGCAAATCGATTAGGTGATGAACACTACTGTCGGCCTGCTGTGCACTCGCTTCCAGGAGATCGTAAAACTTTTCGTCGTGACCGAGAAATTTACCGATTGAGAACATGGCCTCGTTGTAGCTCGAGTCGTCGACTCCGGCGAGAGGATTTAATATAAAAGCACATTGCGCGTGCCGCCGCGGCCGGCAGCTGTCATTCCGAATCCCCGAATAATTCGGGGTCCTCGCAATTACCGGGCGAGCACACAGGGTTGGAATGACATGGCTAGCAGTTGTGAGATTCCTCGCCGCCTGTGCGGCCCGGGATGACAAATTCAAAGCATGGCGCCGCGCATGATCAACAGCGCGATACTGAAATAAATAATCAGTCCGGTGACATCGACCAGTGTGGCCACGAACGGCGCAGAGGATGTCGCCGGATCTGCCCCCACCCGACGAAGCAAGAACGGCAACATGGAACCGGACAGAGTTCCCCACAAAACGACGCCGACCAGCGCGATGCCGACAGTAAGCGCGACCAATGGCCAATGGGCACCGTAAACGGGTGGCTGATGATGCAAATATTTCTTATCGATCATCGCCCAGAAGGCCACTCGAACTGTGCCGATGACTCCCAGAATCACGCCTAATGACAAACCCGCTTGTAATTCGCGCCGCATCACGTGCCACCAATCGCGCAGCGTAACCTCGCCCAGAGCCATCGCGCGAATCATGAGAGTCGAAGCTTGCGAGCCGGAATTGCCCCCGCTGGAAATGATCAGCGGCAAGAAAAGCGCCAGCACTAACGCCTTGGCCAGCTCATCCTGGTAATTTGCCATGGCAGTCGCGGTCAGCATTTCACCAAGAAAAAGAATGATGAGCCAGCCCGCGCGCTTCCGCACCATTCGCCAAAGTGAAATACGCATGTACGGCTCATCCAAGGCTTCCATTCCGCCGATTTTCTGAATATCTTCAGTCGCTTCTTCCTCAGCCACATCGAGCATGTCATCCTGGGTGACGATGCCGACCAGGACCCCGTTTGAATCAACTACAGCCAGCGCGGCACGGTCGTATTTGCGAAAGATATTTAATGCCTCCTCCTGCGTCTCGTTAACCGTGAGGTGGACAAAGCTGCGGTCCATAATTTCGTCAACCCGGGTATTCAGCGGGCGGAGCAGAAAATTCCGGATGCGCAGGTCGTCGATCAGTTTGCCGCGCTCATCGACCACGTAGATGAAATTGAGCGTCTCGCTGTCTTGACCGTGCTCGCGCACATAATCGAGCACTTCTTTCACCGTCCAATTCTCACGCACGGCGACGAAATCCGGCGTCATCAAGCGGCCGACACTTCCCTCCGGATAACCGAGCAAAGCCCGGGCAACGCGCCGTTCCTCCGGCGTAAGCAGCTGAATCAGTTGGCGCGCCGCCACGCTCGGCATTTCTTCGAGCAACGCCGTTCGATCGTCCGGCGACATTTCGTTGAGAATGGCGACGACCTGCTCGTGCGCCATGCAATGTAACAACGACTGTTGCGCGTCCACGTCGAGATACTCGAAAACGTCCGCCGCCAGGGCCGCAGGCAAAACTCGGAAGATGATGACGCGATCGTCTTCCGGCATATCGACAATGACTTCGGCGACATCTGCCGGCGGCCACTCGCTGAAAAGTTCACGCAAACCAGCGAAATCGCGCGCCGCAATCAGGCTGCGAATTTCCGGAATCAAAATCTTGCCGACCACTCGGCGTTTTTAACACTCGCGTTGACTCAAAGCAACGGCTCGCGACGCGGTTAAAAAGTTATGGGGTCACAACGTTACAAAGGGTGTCTGGCTCGACCTTGTAAGCTTTTTAATTCTTTTAACCTTTTAACTTTGCCTGCTCGACGCTTGGCATTCCGCTGAAACGGGCCAAAATAAATCGCAATGAGTGTAACTGCGACGGCCTCAATGATTCGACGCCAGATCGACCATGGAATTTGTCTGCTTACCTTCGATCGTCCGGAATCGGGAGCGAATGTTTTCGATGCCGCGACGATGGCTGATCTCGATCAACAACTCGATGCGATTGAAGAGGACGATTCGCTCGAGGGCGTTGTTATCTTGTCGGCCAAGAAATCCATTTTCATTGCCGGCGCGGATTTGAAGACATTGTTGCGCCAGGCGCAGACCGGCGAGATGCGGAGCTTCATCGCCGAGGGGCAACGCGTTTTCAATCGGCTGGCCGCCCTGAAAATTCCCACCTGCGCGGCGATTCACGGGGCGTGCGCGGGCGGCGGATACGAGGTTACGCTGGCGTGTGACTGGCGAGTGGCGAGCGACGATCCGTCGACGCGTATCGGGTTACCGGAAACAAGCCTCGGTTTGATTCCGGCCTGGGGCGGGTGCACGCGGCTGCCGCGATTGATCGGCACAGAAAAAGCCGCGGAAGTAATTCTAAAAGGAAAATTGTATTCCGTCCGGGATGCGAAAGGGCTCGGGCTGATCGATGAAGTGGTTTCGCGTAATCAATTGCTCGACGCTGCAAAGGCGAAGATTCGCGAAGGGAAACGGCCCGCATCGTCCCCTCTCCCGCAGGCAGACGTCGGGGAACCGCGCACAACTGGGAATCTCGCACCGGGGCGCGCCTACAAAATCATCACGAAAACGTTAGGTCGCTCCGTCGAAGAGTCGTTAGCGATGGAATTGAACGCGATTTCCGAGCTCGGTGAAATCGACGCGACGCAAAATCTGATCCGCAATTTTTTCCTGGCGGAGAAATACAAACGCGGGAATTCAAAACAACCGGTGGAAAAAATTGCGCACGCAGCGGTAATCGGCGCGGGCGTGATGGGGAGCGGTATCGCGCAATGGCTCAGCTCGCGCGGAGTTTCGGTGATTTTGCGCGACGTTGGGACGGAAGAACTGACGCGCGGACTCGCCAGCGTCGAGAAAACTTACGCTGACGCAGTTAAACGCGGGATCATGACGGAAGAACAAGCGAAGCAAGGACGCGCTCGCATCGTGGCTTCCAGCGTGGCGATTGAAATGCGCGATGTCCAGGTGGTGGTCGAGGCTGCATCGGAGAAATTGGAAGTTAAGAAACAGATTTTCCGCGATCTCTCCGCCAAGACTCCGGAGGCAGCGACGTTGGCAACAAACACGTCAGCGTTGTCAATCAGTGATCTGGCTGGAGAGGTTAAAAATGCCGAGCGTGTAATTGGACTGCACTTTTTCAATCCGGTCAGCCGAATGAAACTGGTCGAGGTTGTCGTTGGAACGGAAACGTCGGACGACACGATTGCACGCGCGCTCACGTTCGTACGACAGATTGCGAAGCTGCCCGTGACTGTGCGCGACAGCCCTGGATTTCTGGTTAACCGCGTTCTCTTTCCCTATTTGCTCGAGGCGGCGGAGCTTTTCGAGAATGGAACAAGCGCCCAGGAAATTGACGATTCGCTCTTGCAATGGGGAATGCCAATGGGGCCGTTGCGGTTAATCGACGAGATCGGTGTCGATATCACCGTCGATATCGCAAACACACTCGAGAAAGCCTACGGTAAACGCGATCGCGCGTCGAAAATTGAAAGTCAGGCGCCGGTTTCTATAGGTACGAAGGAAACTCGCAGACTGCGAATAACGAAATCAACAAATGGCGCCAGCCAGCCGCCATCCCGAGCTCCGCTCAGGATGGCGGAGGGAACATGGCAAATCGCTTAATGTTCCTGATGGTGAATGAATCGGCGCGCTGTCTGGAAGAGAAGGTCGTCGCTTCGCCGGAGGATGCCGATTACGGGATGATCCTTGGCACCGGCTTCCCAGTCTGGCGCGGAGGGCCATTGCGCTTCGCCGAAAACTTTGGGCTAAAAAGGGTGGTCGAGGAAATGGAAACCCTTGCGCGAACTAACGAGAAATATGTGCCATGCCAGGTCCTTAAGAAGCACGCGCAAGATGGGACGAAGTTTTATGATCGGTAGGGCGAGACTCTGTCGAGCCAGCGGGAAAAATTACGGCCCCGCGGAGCGTCGCCCTACCGAGAATTGAATATGAAAACGCCGTTGGAAGCACCGCCGGAACAGGTCAAAGCCGAAACCGGGGTAAAAGAAAAGCCAAAGGCTGCTCCGGTCATCGACACCTCCAAGATGTCGGCCGGCAAAGCCGCTGCCCTCGAACTGGCCGAAGCATCACGCGATCCACTCGACGAGCGCGGCAGCTTTGCGAGCAATCTTTTCATCGGAAAGTTCGGTTTTGATCGCATCTTCCCCTACCCGGCCCAGAGTGAAGAAGATCGCGCCAAAGGTGAATCGTTTCTTACTGAGCTAAAGAATTATTTGCGAGATCACGTCGATGCCGATGAGATCGATCGCACAGGCGAGATTCCGCAGAAAAACATCGAGGAACTTTTCGCGATGGGCGCATTTGGGGTAAAAATTCCGCAGCAGTACGAGGGCCTCGGTTTGTCGCAAGTCAATTACGGTCGCGCCGCCATGCTGCTCGGAAGCTGGGACGCGAACCTGACTGCGCTTATTTCCGCGCATCAATCGATTGGTGTTCCGCAACCGCTGCTCCTGTTCGGAACCGAAGAGCAAAAGAAGAAATACCTCCCGCGCGTGGCACGCCGCGAAATCTCCGCTTTCGCCCTCACGGAATGGAACGCCGGCTCTGATCCTGCGAATATGAGTTTGCGCGCCGATCCAACTGAAGACGGCTCGACCTTTATTCTGAATGGCGAAAAACTTTGGTGCACGAATTTGATCAAGGCCGGGGTGCTGGTGGTGATGGCAAAAACGCCGCCAAAAATTGTGAACGGCAAGGAGCGGAAGCAAATCACTGCATTTATCGTCGACGTCGATTCGCCCGGACTCGAGATCACATACCGCTGTCGTTTCATGGGCCTGCGCGCGCTCTACAACGGGATCGTGAAGTTCACTAACGTGCGGGTGCCACGCGAAAACATGATCGCGAAGGAAGGACAAGGATTGAAGGTCGCGCTCACGACCTTGAATACCGGCCGGCTCACGATTCCGGCAGCGTGCGTCGGTTTGTCGAAGCGGTTGCTCGAGATTTGCCGCAAGTGGGCCAAGGAACGCGTGCAATGGGGTGTGCCCATTGGTCAGCACTACGCCATCGCCGGAAAAATCGCGGAGATGGCAGGCAATGTCTTCGCGATGGAAGCGATTACATTTTTAACGAGCGCGCTGGTCGATCGCAAAGCGGGCGATCTGCGCATCGAAACCGCGATGTGCAAAATGTGGTCGACGGAAACGACGTGGCGAATTGCCGATGAAGCAATGCAGGTGCGCGGCGGTCGTGGTTATGAAACAGCGGAGTCGCTCGCCGGTCGCGGCGAAGAACCGGTCGCGGTCGAGCGTTTCCTGCGCGACTGCCGGATCAACATGATTTTCGAAGGCTCGAGCGAAATCATGCGACTGTTTATCGCCCGCGAAGCGCTCGATCCGCATCTCAAAGTCGGCGGTGCGATCTTCAACACGCAGCTGCCGATGTCGGAGCGATTGAAAGCTGTTTTTACTTCCGGGAAATTTTATGCCGGTTGGTATCCAAAACAGTGGTTGCCCACGAACGCTGGAAACCTCGACAAACTTCACCCTCAGCTCCGGCCACATGTCCGTTACGCTGCGCGCACGAGCAAGAAGCTGGCGCGCGGTTTATTCCACGCCATGGCGCGCTTCGGGCCGAAACTCGATCGCGAACAACTGCTGCTCTCGCGTTTCGTCGGGATCGCGACCGAACTTTTCGCCATTTGCGCCACCTGCTCCTTCGCACAATACAAGATCGACTCCGGCGACGCGGCTGATGAAGTTCTCTCGGTTGCGACTTACTTCTGTCGCTCTGCCAAAATGCGGATCGACCATTATTTTGCCGGCACTTCTGAAAACGTCGACAAACGGGCCTACGATCTGACTCAGGAGTTGCTCGCCGGAAAACACGAAGGTTTCCGCAAAGGGATTGTGTAGGAAGTTAGGCATCCTTGCCTGACTCGGACGTCAGGCTTCCAGCCCAACGATAGCGCCAAAGGCGCTTTTCATTTGTAGCCTGGGGCAACGCCCCAGCAAACCATCGCAATCGAATTTGCAGCGCTGAAAGCGCGATTCAATCTGTTAGCGACGCCTTGAATCGCGCCTTCAGCGCTGAATCTCTCTTTAATCCCGGAAGTCCTGGGACGTTGCCCCAGGCTGGGATTGAAGCGGCGCCGTTGGCGCTAAAGACATTTGCACAGCGCAACGACATTCGGTCGCCTATCTTCCTGGCATTGCGACTGCTCGAAAAACGGGCATGGTTTCGCTCGTTTTCCTCGGCCTCGCCATCGTGTGCGCACTCATCGCGCGCATTCTCCTCCTGATCGCGGCCGTCAATATCAGCGCCCGCTGGGCGTTAGGACTGTTTCTCCCGTTTGGCCCCCTATTCTTTCGCCTCAATTATCCCGAGGAAGCGCGAAATTCGTATCTTTTCCGAGTGGCAACCCTTTTGTGTGTTTTTGGTTTTGTCATCTCACAACCTCGAATGACGTTGCACCTGCCCAAGATTCATTCGACGGCGGTATCGCCGCGGTTATCAAAGCAAACAGTCGGCTACGCGATGGAAAAACCGGGGACTTCGAAAAAGGCAACCGGATCTCCAACGCCGGCCTCGACCCCGACGTTGGAACAACGACGTGCCGCTAACGCAACAGAATTGGAGCGACTGCGCGGAACAGAGGCGGAACTCAAATTGCGCAAACGCGATCTTCTTCACAGTGATACCGAAGGCAACCGCATCTACGCGATTGATCTCGCATCCTACAACGAGGTGTTCGCCAAAGCCACCGCGGAGAAGAATGCGCTCGCCAGCACGAAGTAGCTTGTTCTTGGGCCGGGGCGCGCGCGCGTCTCTAATCGGTTGACCGAAATTCCTGACAATAACCGCGGCCACAGTGCGGGAGCCCTTGATTGTCATCCGGAAATTTGATTCAATCGCAGTGTGTCTGCTGACGATCAGGTAGCGTCATTGACCACACATGATCGGAGTGCGCGCAGCGGAGGCATCGCGTTCACTACTACTCACTGGAGCGTGGTGCTGGAAGCGCAGGGTCATTCACCCACAGCGCAAGAAGCATTAGAAAAACTTTGCCGGACTTATTGGCGGCCTGTGTATGGTTTCATCCGGCGGCAAGGTGCCAGGCAAGAGGAGGCGGAAGATCTTACTCAAGGGTTCTTTTCACTGCTCCTGGAGCGCCGTGATTTCGATGCCGTGCGCAAGGAAAAAGGGCGTCTGCGTTCCTATCTGTTAACCTCGTTGAAGCATTTTCTAGCAAGCGAGCGGCGCCGTGCCACTGCGGCAAAGCGGGGCAAAGGACAACGCTTGATTCCGTTGGAAGAATTGAGTGCGAGCGGCCAAAGAGAGATCGAACCGACCGATTCTCTCACCGCTGAGCGGCTTTATGAACGTCGCTGGGCTTTGACCCTTATGGAGCAAGTGCTGCGACGATTGAAAGACGAATACTGCACAGCGGGTAATGCCGCGCTATTTGATTCGCTGAAATGGTTGCTGCCCGACGAGCCAGGAGCGCCATCGCGGGCGCAGATCGCATCACAGTTGGGCATGACGGATAATGCGTTGCGGCAAGCCTTCCATCGCTTTCGCCAACGTTATCAACTTTTGTTACGCGAAGAAATCTCTCACACCGTCGCCTTTGCCAGTGATGTCGAAGATGAACTGCGGCACTTGATCAGGGTGTTGCGAACGTAACGTATGAAAGAATTGGGCGCAGTACAGGATGGGGAGCGCGCAGTCAGCTCTCCCAGAATGAGCAGCGCATCCAGAGTTTGTCGAAAATGCGGAGCGGAAATTTTTGCCGACGCGTCGGAAGGCCTTTGCACGGCTTGCTTGTTTGAGAGCGGCCTTAATTTCCTCGCTGACGGATCTGTAGCCGGGGGCGATGACCCCGGCCGCGATGAGGGTGTGGTAACGCCGAATAGAAGGAAAGCGACGCGATCGGAAAAGCCTTTCGCCGACTTTGGCGATTATGAATTGTTAGAGGTAATCGGTCGCGGCGGCCAGGGCGTGGTATATCGTGCGCGCCAGAAAAGTCTTAATCGCACCGTTGCTCTCAAAGTGATTGCATTGGGCCATTGGGCTACTGACGCGCACCTTAAGCGCTTTCAACGCGAAGCGGAAGCCGCCGCCAGTCTGGACCACTGCGGGATTGTCCCCATCTACGAAGTCGGCGAGCGCGATGGCTCGTGCTACTTCAGTATGAAGTTAGTGGAAGGCGGTCAGCTTGATGCAGTGGTCAAGTCCGCCACGGCGGATTCGTCCTGTGGCGAACGTGTGCCAACGCCAATCCGACAGGCAGTCGAATTAATCGTCAAGGTCGCGCGAACGGTCCATTACGCGCACGAGCACGGCATTCTTCATCGTGACATCAAACCGGGCAACATTCTCGAGACTGAGAGCACGGTTACGCGCACGCTGGAAGTATTGGGCACACCCAGTTACATGGCACCGGAACAAGCTCTGGGAGATAACAACGCTCTCAACAGCGCCACCGATGTGTATGGACTTGGCGGAGTGCTCTACCAACTGCTGACCGGTCATCCACCTTTTGCCGGTGGAACCACCTACGAGACGATCAAGTTGCTACTTGATACGGAGCCACGACAACCGCGCCTGTGGAATCCGAAGATCGATCGCGATCTCTCGACCATTTGCCTCAAGTGTCTCGAGAAGGACCCAAAGCGCCGGTACTCTTCCGCTCTCGCGCTGGCCGAAGATCTCGAGCGGTGGCTGAAACATGAGCCGATTCTGGCCCGACACACTGGAATCCTCACCCGCGGCAAAAAATGGGTGCGGCGAAATCCAACAGGTGCACTCCTGACAGTGTCCCTGGTTGCATTGGCCACGGCTGCCGCCTGGATTGTTTGGAAAACTGAATTCATCCGCCATCCGCTAACAACTGGCATCGCTGTGCTCCCCTTCGAAAATTTGAGCGACGAGAGAGAGCATGAGTTTTTCGCCGACGGCGTCCAGGACGACATCTTGACCAAGCTGGGGAAAATCGCCGACCTCAAAGTGATCAGCCGTACCAGCGTCATGCAATATCGCGATAAACAGGATGTGCGGCAGATCGGCAATGCACTGCAGGTTTCGCACGTGCTGGAGGGAACAGTGCGGCGTTCTGGCGGGAAAGTGCACATAAATGCGCAGTTAGTGGACACTCGCACCGACGCAAGCATCTGGGCGGAGGAATATGAGCGTGATTTGAATGATGTGTTCGCAATTGAAACGGAAGTAGCCCAATCAATCGTCGGTCACCTTAGAGCCAACATTTCAGCTCGCGAAAAGGCTGCCATGCAAGAGTGGCCGACCAAGGACCTTGTCGCCTATGATCTGTACGTTCGCGCCAGGCCTTTGATTGAGTGGGGTGGCGTTAAACCAGGTACAGAAAAGGATCTCTTTCAAGCTGTGGACTTGCTCAATCAGGCGATCGCGCGCGATTCTGCATTTCTCCTCGCATATTGCTGGCTGGCTAGAGCACACGACACCGTGTACTTCCAAGACGTCGATCGCACGCCCGACCGCTTGGAACTGGCGAACTCTGCGATAACTTCAGCTTTGCGGCTGAAACCGGACTCAGGGGAGGCGCACCTTGCTCTGGCTGTGCATCTCTATTGGGGCTACTTCGATTACGACCGAGCCAGACCCGAGCTTGCTATCGCCCAGCGCACCTTGCCCAATAATCCACGGATTTCTTTTTTCTCTGCATTGATTGACCACCGCCAAGGGCGCTGGCCCAACGCGGTGCACAGTCTGAAGCGTGCCAGTGAGCTGGACCCGCGAAACGCTTTTATCCTGAACGCACTTTCGGTGAATTATTACTTCGTGCGCGCCTATCAACAATGCGGCGACGCTAAGGATCGCGTGCTCGCCTTCGAACCAAATGACGTGAGAACCAGGTTAGAACGCGCTGGGCTCGAAATACCCTGGAGAGGCGACATCCGACCGTTCCGCGCCTTAATTGAAAGGATTTTAGCGGATGATCCCGCTCAGGCAGAAACCCCGGAAATGAAGGACGCGCTCTTCAATCTTGCCTATTTGGAACGCGACGCTGTGGCCGCTGGTCGTGCCGTGGCGGCGCTTCCTGAGAAAAATTCTTTTAATGACGACTTTGGATATGGCCGCGCGTTCTGGACAGGTTTGGTTGCTCGTATGAAAGGAGACCCCGCGGCTGCGCATGCCGCCTTTGGTATCGCGCGAGCGGAGCAGGAGCAGCTTGCCCGCGCACGGCCTGATTTCGGAACATTCCTTTCTGGCTTGGGACTCATCGACGCTGGACGAAGGCCGGCAGGCGGTGGCACTTACGCCAGTCGCAAAAGACTCGCTCGTAGGCCCGGAGATTGTCTCCAACCTGGCATTGATCTACGCGTGGACCGGGGAACGCGACTTGGCCATTGAGCAACTCGCAATAGCAGCCAAAATCCCGAACGGAGTGCATTATGGCGACCTGCGTTTAGATCCGATATGGGATCCTCTGCGCAGCGATTGGCGCTTCGAAAAAATCGTCGCCTCGCTCGCACCGAAAGAGATCGTTTCCAAGTAGCACTTGAGTATGGCGACCGCGACCTTGGTTTGTGGTAGATGCGGAACGGAAATTCTTGCCGACGCGCCGGAAGGGCTTTGCACAGCCTGCCTGTTTGAGAGCGGACTTAGTTTGCTCGCCCACGACTCTGTAGCTGGGCTTGGCTTGTCCGCAGAAGCCGCTGCGAAGGCTGGATCGGCGAAAGCGGATGAACCCGACCGCCGTGATAGCGAGCAAGCGCGAGATAGAAAGAAAATGCCGCGAACGGCAAAGGCGTTCGCCGACTTTGGCGACTATGAATTGTTAGAGGTAATCGGTCGTGGTGGCCAGGGCGTGGTATATCGTGCGCGCCAGAAAAGTCTCAATCGCACCGTTGCTCTCAAAGTGATCGCCTTGGGGCACTGGGCTACCGACCCGCATCTGAAGCGCTTTCGCAGGGAAGCTGAAGCTGCCGCCAGCCTCGATCATCCCAGCATCGTTCCCATCTACGAAGTCGGCGAGCGTGATGGCTCTTGCTACTTCAGTATGAAGTTAGTGGAAGGCGGTCAGCTTGATGCAGTGGTCAAGTCCGCCACGGCGGATTCGTCCTGTGGCGAACGTGTGCCAACGCCAATCCGACAGGCAGTCGAATTAATCGTCAAGGTCGCGCGAACGGTCCATTACGCGCACGAGCACGGCATTCTTCATCGTGACATCAAACCGGGCAACATTCTGAACCCCACCTGACCGATTTTGGTCTGGCACGACTCGTCGAGACTGAGAGCACAATCACGCGCACGATGGAAGTGCTGGGCACGCCCAGTTACATGGCGCCCGAACAAGCAGTGGGAAACAACGAGGCTGTCACGAGTGCGGCAGATGTGTACGGACTCGGCGCCGTATTTTACCAATTACTGACAGGACAACCGCCCTTTGCTGGAGGAACCACCTACGAGACCATCAAATTACTGTTGGATACCGAGCCGCGGCAACCGCGCCTGTTCAATGCGAAAATAGATCGGGATCTCTCAACAATCTGTCTCAAGTGTCTCGAGAAAGATCCCAAGCGTCGCTATTCTTCGGCGCTTGCGCTGGCCGAAGACCTTGAGCGGTGGTTAAAGCACGAACCGATTCTGGCCCGACACACTAGAATCCTCACCCGCGGAAGAAAATGGGTGCGACGCAATCCAACATCCACGCTGTTAGCGACGTCCCTGGTTGCATTGGCCGCGGCCGCCGGCTGGATTGTTTGGAAAACTGAATTCGTCCGCCATCCACTAACAACTGGCATCGCCGTGCTCCCATTCGAAAACCTGAGCGACGAGAAAGAACATGAGTTTTTCGCCGACGGCGTCCAGGACGACATCTTGACCAAGCTGGGGAAAATCGCCGAGCTCAAAGTGATCAGCCGCACCAGCGTCATGCAATACCGCGGTAAGCAGAATGTGCGGCAGATCGCAAACGCACTGCGTGTCTCGCATGTGCTGGAAGGAACAGTACGGCGCTCTGGCGGGAAGGTGCACGTCAATGCGCAATTGGTAGACGTTCGCAGTGACGCCGGTATCTGGGCGGAGGAATACGATCGGGATGTGAATGATGTGTTCGCAATTGAAACAGAAGTAGCCCAATCAATCGCAAATCGACTTAGAGCTAAAGTTTCAGCTCGCGAACGGGCCGCGATACAAGAACGGCCAACCAAGGATCTTGCCGCCTACGATTTTTATGTTCGCGCCGTGCCATCGATCGAAGTGGCCAATAGTGATACTGACCCGAAGGAAATTTTTCAAACTGTGGATTTGCTTAATCAAGCGGTCGCGCGCGATCCCGACTTCCTTCTCGCCTATTACTGGCTAGCTAAGGCGCACGACTGGCTCTACTCTAACACTGATCGAACATCCGCTCGTTTGGCTCTGGCGAAGGGGGCCATTGATTCGGCTTTCCACTTGAATCCGAATTCGGGCGAGGCGCATTTGGCTCTGGCGTTGCACCTCTATTGGGGATACTTCGACTACGATCACGCCCGAGCGGAGCTTGCTATTGCTCGGCGCAGTTTGCCTAACAACCCACAGGCGTATGAAGTGAGTGCATGGATCGATCGCCGGCAGGGTCACTGGTCTGACGCCGTACGGGATATGGAGCGAGCCAGCGAGCTGGATCCTCGAAGCTTTTTTTTGGCCGCGAATGTTACAGGTTTTTATTTCGGTTCGCGCCCTCTGCCTTATGAAAAAACCAGGAAGGCTTTGGGTCGTATGCTCGCCCTCCGGCCGAACTCGATCGATGCGAGGATAGACGCCGGCGGTGGGCTCGAAATGCATTGGCGAGGCGATACCCGGCATTGGCACGCGACGATTGACAAGATTCTGGCGGATGAACCGGCATCGGCTAACGATCAAGGAATGAAGGCGCAACGCTTTCAGTTGGCTTTGTTCGAGCGGGATTTTATCAGCGCTAGTCGTGCCGTGGCGGAACTTCCACCAGAAGGGATGGACGGTTTAAGCCGTGATTTCTGGATGGGTACAGTTGCTCACGTTAAGGGAGACACGGTTGCTGCCTATGCCGCCTTTACGGCCGCGCGTGCAAATCAAGAAGCAGCAGTCAGCGCAGCGCGCGCGCGGCAGCCCGATCTTGCGGCCGCGCTCTCTAC
>QHPN01000064.1 GCA_003219115.1 Verrucomicrobiota bacterium
AGCTTCAACATACCGTTGCCAAATCGGCTGGATTTAGCGGCACGTCGTTGCACACGGGCGAAAAGGTGGCGTTGAAATTGCAGCCGGCACCGGTCGATCACGGGATCAAATTCAGACGTAAGGATCTGGCGGACGAGCCAATGATTGACGCGAACATCGCGAACCTGAAAACGGTCGAGCGCGCTACCACCATTGGCGAAGGCGCGGTCCGGGTGCACACGGTTGAGCACATTCTTTCAGCCCTGAGTGCGATGGGAGTCGACAACGCCGTTATCGAGATGGACGCAAACGAACCGCCCATCGGTGATGGCAGTGCCGCGCCCTACGTCGAGTTAATCAAAAAAGCGGGTACAGTCGCGCAGGAGGCTCCGCGGCGCTTCTTTGATGTGCGCGAGCCGATTCACATCGAATCGAAAGGCGGCTCGCTCCTCGTGCTGTTGCCCGATGAAAAGTTCCGAATTTCCTGCACTCAGGCCGGGCCCAACAATCGCTTCACGCAATTCTTTTCCGCCGAAATTTCGCCAGGGCTCTATGAACGAGAAATCGCACCGGCGCGCACGTTTGTTTACTACGAGGAAGTTGCACCACTGATGGAGAAGAATCTGATTAAAGGCGGCAGTCTGGAAAATGCGATTGTCGTTCGCGGCGATGCCGTTCTAAGCAAGGAACCTTTGCGTTTTCCGGACGAATTCGCGCGGCACAAGATTGTCGACATCATCGGTGATCTTGCGCTGATCGGCACACGTATTCGCGGTCACGTCGTCGCGTTGAAACCAGGGCATGCTGCCAATGCGGAGCTGGCACGGGCGGTAGTGAAAGAGCACACCAAGATTACTGCGCTCTCTGGCCGGCGAACGTTTCCACCGGGAGAAGGCGGTCTCGACACAAACCAGGTCATGGAAATCTTGCCGCATCGCTACCCATTTCTGATGGTCGATCGCATCCTCGGCTTTGAAGGCGACACCAAATGCACCGGAATGAAAACAGTAACGGTAAACGAGCCATTCTTCGCCGGGCACTTTCCCGGGCACCCGGTGATGCCCGGCGTTCTTCAGGTCGAGGCGATGGCACAGGTGGCGAGCATTCTTTTACTGAGATTGGCGAAGACTTCGAGCCGGATCGGTTATTTCATGAGCGCAGATGAAGTAAAATTTCGGAAACCAGTTTTCCCAGGCGACACACTTTTCATTCATGCGGAGTTGCTTAAAGCCCGGCAGGGTCGGCTGGCGAAAGCGCGCTGCAGTTGCGTGGTAAACGACGCCGTCGTGTCCGAAGGCGATCTGATGTTCACATTCCTGGATAAATAGAGGAAATGGGGAAGGACGAAGGAATGACCAAGCACGAAGGTCGAGCCAGGCCGCGCGAAATCTTTTTCGCCCTCCCTTCTCTCCCACTGAAAGAGGCGCCGGTCCGCCTCGGACCGGCAGTGAGTGGCAAAGGATTCGGTTGGTAGGAAGACTTAGGTGAGAGGATCTAATGCGCATTCTTGCCAATGAGCCCTCAACCTGTCCTCTTCCTTACAGGGAGAGGCGATCACGCTGCGGTTTTAAGGCGCTGCCTAAGCTTTCACGAATCGTGTAAGCCACAAATCTTGTGATGAGCGACGTTGAGATTCATCCGACCGCAATCGTCGATTCAACAGCGGAACTCGGCGCGGGAACAATTGTGGGTCCGTACTGCATCATCGCGTCTGGTGTGGTGCTGGGCGAAAAATGCCGGCTGCAACATCATGTGACCCTTGCCGGGCCAATGCAGGCCGGACGCGAGAATAGATTTTATGCCTATTGTTCGATCGGTCAGCAAACGCAGGATTTGAAATATGCGGGCGAGCCGACTTATCTCGAAATTGGCGACGGAAATACTTTTCGTGAGTTTTGCACGGTCAATCGCAGTACAAAAAGCGACGGTAAAACGCGTGTGGGCAACCGCGGAAATTTTCTCGCCTACAGCCACATCGGTCACGATTGCGCGGTTGGCGATGCGGTTGTGTTCTCGAACAACGGAACTCTGGCCGGTCATGTCGAGGTTGGCGATCACGCAGTCGTGGGCGGGCTCACTGCGGTGCACCAATTTTGCAGAATTGGTCGGTTCGCCATCACTGGGGGCTGCTCCAAGATTGTCCAGGACGTGCCGCCATTTCTAATCGCGGACGGTAACCCGGCGGAGATTCGCGGCATCAATCTGATTGGAATGGAACGGGCGGGATTTCCTTCGGAAAGCGTGAAAGCAATCAAGGAAGCGTTCCGGTTACTCTACCGATCGAAATTGAACACTCGTCAAGCGATCGAAGCGGTGCGCAAGGAAATCGAACCGCGCGAAGAGATCAGCCAATTGCTCGAGTTCATCGAGAAAAGCGAGCGCGGCGTTATCCGGTAATCCAGAGATTAGAGGGCAGGCGTCAGAATCAACAACTGCAACTCAGTAGAGCGGCGTTCCCGGTGCCGGAGGCGGCATGAGAGTGAGATCGCTCTCCTGCATCGGGAACGGCGGCGTTGAAAACGACGATTGTTTGCGCTGATAAATTGTCGGCGGCGGATGTCTTCTCGTGACTGCCCACGAGAATGAAGACCTGCATCAGAAGCTCAGCTTCAATCCGTCGTAGGCCATGTGGGTATGCGGCGGCAGATTTCTCTCAAAAGATTGTGCCAGTTCATGCGCGAGGTGGGTGAAGTAGGTCTCTTTCGGCTGGATGCGCGCTGCCACCTCGAGCGCCTGGGCCACGCTGAGATGCGTCGGATGCGGTTTCTCACGCAACGCATCGATGATCAAACATTCGACCCCAAAGATCTTTTGCCCGATTTCATCGGGCACGGCGCTGCAATCACTGAGATAGGCGATCAGATTGCGGCCGGAACGGGAGAACATGTAACCGTTCACCTCCGCCGTGCCGTGCGGGACCGGCAACGGCGTGATTTTGGTTTCGCCTAAATAGAAGGGTCCGTCGACGAGGTGCGGTTCGGGTTTCAAATAACCGGGAAATGGATTGGTCCCTTTGAAGGCGAAGAGAAAAACGCGCTCGAGGTCGGCCATGGTTTTGGCAGAGGCGTAGACAGGCATTGACCCGCGTTGCCAGGAAAAGCGCCGCAGATCATCGAAGCCCATGATGTGATCGGTGTGCGAATGAGTGAAAACGACGGCATCGACGCGGCGAATATTTTCGCGCAAGGCCTGAGTGCGAAAATCCGCTCCGGTATCGACGATGAAAGCGGTTTCAGGTGTCTCGATGTAAACGGAAGAACGGAGGCGTCTATCACGCGGGTCGGCGGAATGGCAGACCGCGCAATCGCACCCGATCATGGGAACGCCCTGCGACGTTCCAGTGCCGAGAAAAGTAAGGGCGAGTTCGGAGTTGAGAGTTGCGGTTGAAGAGTTCAAGATTTTTCGGCGCGCGCACTTTCAACTCTGAGCCCTCAACACTCAACCAATGCTTCTTCAACTCTTACGGATCAAAAATCTCGCCCTGGTTGAGGATTTAGAATGGGAAATCGCGCCCGGGTTTACTGCCATTACCGGCGAAACCGGCGCCGGTAAATCTATCATCATTGGCGCGCTCCAATTGTTGCTCGGCGAGCGCGCTGACAAATCGCTTCTGCGGACCGGAGCGGAGATGTGCACGGTAGAAGCAATTTTTCAGGGCGATGACTGGGCGAGATGGAATGAGCGTCTCGAGGAATCGGGAATTGAGCCGTGCGATGGCGATCTGATTTTAAAACGAAGTCTTTCGCTTTCGGGGACGAATCGCCAATTTATCAACGGCTCGCCGACCACGCTGGCGAATCTCAAAGAGCTTGGTGATGATCTGGTTGATCTACATGGGCCGCACGATCATCAATCGTTGCTGTCACCTGATCGACAACTGGACTTGCTCGACGCGTTCGCCGTGGCGAATGAGGGACGGCAAAAATTCCTGAAAATTTTCCGCGACCTGCGAGCGCTGGAGACCGAACATGCGGCGCTCAATACTGCGGAGACCGCACGTGAGCAGGAGCTCGATTTGTTGCGGCATCAAGTAAACGAGATCAATGCCGCAAATTTGTCGGCCGAGGAAGAAGCACAACTAGACTCACGTTATCGACGCGCCAGCAACAGCAGGCGATTGATCGAGCTTGCGTCCGCCGTGGCCACGAAGTTGTCGGAAGCCGATGACGCAATCCTGGCGCAGCTGGGGGAAACGCGAAAGTTGTTGCGTGAGTTGGAAAAACTGGATCCGGCAATGGCAACGCCGGCGAATGCGCATGAAAGTGCAGTCGTTGAGTTATCCGAGATTGCGCGCGACCTGAGCCGTTACGCCGAGAGCCTCGATCTCGATCCAGAGCAGCTCGCCGCGTTGGAACAGCGGGTCTCATTGTTCGAGTCCCTGAAAAGAAAGTACGGAGCAACGATGGCTGACGTCATCGCTTTCGGCGAACGCGCAGCCCAGCGAATGCGCAAAATCGAAGGGCGCGATGAGGAGCTGCAGCGCCTGGCTAACAAGATTGCGACGCATACGGCCGAACTGCGGCGAACAGGTGATACGCTGCGGAAATTACGCGCGAAGGCGGCGCCCAAGCTTTCGGAAATGGTTCGTCGCAATTTGCGCGATCTCGGTTTCAAGCAATCGAAATTTGAGGCGAGGCTAAGTGAAGCACAAATTCCGCGTCCGTCCGGCTTCGACGCGGTTGAGCTGTTGTTTTCGCCTAACCCGGGGGAGCCGCTGAAGCCGATGCGGGCAATCGCATCGAGCGGAGAAATTTCGCGGTTGATGCTCGCGATTAAATCCGCCTTGGCTGCGCAGGATGCAGTGCCGTTGCTCGTATTCGACGAGATCGACGCTAACGTTGGCGGCGAAATTGCTCACGCTGTTGGCGCGCGGATGCGTGAGCTGGCAAAGCGGCACCAAGTGCTTTGCATCACGCATTTGCCGCCGGTCGCGGCGGCGGCGACGTCGCAGTTTGTGGTCACAAAGGAGGTCAGAAGTGGTCGCACGTTCACCCAGCTCCGCGAGGTGACGGGCAAAGCCCGACGCGAGGAGATCGCCCGTATGCTCGGCGGCAAGAGCGAAGAGGCAATGAAACTTGCGGCGACAATGCTGAAGCCGCAGTAAGGTTTTAACCTTTTTAAGACCTTTAACCTGAGGGCTGCGCAAATGACCCTCATTTTTCCCTAGCCAGCCCCACTGTAGTTTTTCTATCGTCACGGTTCGAAATGATTCAGCGGGATTATCTCATCATCGGCGCAGGTATCGGCGGAGCATCGGCCTGCGAAGCCATTCGGAAACATGACAAGCGTGGGAGCGTGACCTTGGTTGGGGCCGAAGCGTATACCCCTTACAAGCGATGGCTCCTCTCAAAAAGTTTCCTGCGCGAAAAGACGATCCTCCCCAAGAAGTACAGCGAAGTGGATGAACGATGGTATGCCGCGCACAAAATCGACGCGCGTTTCAACACCGCGGTAACGCAACTCAACATCGATCGACGGGTGGCTGTGCTGGGTAACGGCGAAAGCATGGAATTCAACAAAGCCTGTCTGGCGATGGGCAGCCGTCCCGGGCGGCCGCCAGTGGCCGGTGTCGGCTTGGGCAATGTTATTTATCTCCGCACCATGCGCGATGGACTGGCTCTTCGGGAAATGGCAGAGCACGAAAAGACTGTGATGGTGGTGGGCGGCGGATTGCTGGCCTGTGAGGTGGCGGCAAGCTTGCGGCAAATGAAGATGAAAGTGAGCGTGATGCATCGGCACGCGACGCTTTTGAACCGTTATCTGGATCCGGATACAGCCGCATGGGTGACTGGCTACTTCGCGAAAAATGGGGTGACACTGCTTTTGGGTGAAAGTCTGAATGGGTTCGAAGGCAAAACCGTTTTGCGAAATATCCAAACCAAAAGCGGCAACCGGGTGCCAGCGGGATTGGCGGTGGTGGCATGCGGCGCGGAGCCGAGTCTCGATTTGGTGCGCAACACCCCGCTGGCGGGCCCGCACGGTTCGCCGGTTAACGATTACCTTGAGACGGAAGAAAAAGGCATCTATGCGATCGGCGACCTGGCGTTTTACCCGGACCGTCTGATGGGTGGAATGCGGCGTCAGACGCATTGGGAAAACTCGCGCGAGCAAGGCCTGGTGGCAGGCGCGAACATGACCGGCAAAAAACGCATCCGCTACGAGCAGTTGCCATATTTCTGGACCGAGATGTTCGATTTGCGACTCGATTTTGTGGGTGATTTCACGGTGCAACCGACGCGGGTGGACCTTACCGGAACGCACGCGAAGAAGAAATTTACCGCGCGCTACTATCAAGGTGACAGATTACGAGGCATTTTGGTCTCGTCGGGAACCGAGAAACAAATTGATTCGGCTAAAAACGAGCTGCGCCGAGTTCTGGGCAAATAAATTGCTAGTAATTATAAACAGGGCTCGGGTTCGGCACGCGGTCTCGAAGAGTTCGAGAATCGCGATACTACTCGAAAGGGTACGGGCATGAAGCGGGCTGATCTTGAAAAAAACCGCTCTATGCTGACAATTGGTTCATTCGCTTTCGCTTGCATTACAATTCTGGGTTGCGTTTTGTGGGCGTGTGCGAAGGATACCGACCGGACATAGACGGATATGCTGTATCAGGACGATTTGAAGTGGATCGCTAAGACATCCACTGAACTCAACACTGTCTTGCAACAAATCGCTCGCTACGCCGATTTGGCGAAACGGCACAAGGGCGATCACGACTACATTGAGCAGCTCCATCAGCAGGTAGAAATAGCGAGTCAGTCGGCCCAGGCCTTGGTCAACCGGGTAACCTCAAAGATTCTCGACAACGCGTCAGATAAAACGTTGCCGCCAAGCGGGACTGATGCATCCGCACCGGTTGCGGTCAGTGACACTCCAGAAGCAATCGATTCGAGGACGTCAATCCCATCGCAAATCGTGATCCTGAATCCAGAGGGCGGGCGCGAATTGATTCTGATCATCGACGACGAACCGGAAATAGCGGAATTCGCCTCTACCATTCTGGCGGAGGAAGGTTACAAAGTGATCATCGCTCGAGACGGTTTTGAAGCGCTAAAAATCTTCCAGCAAATTCACGATCAGATCGGGCTGATCATCCTGGATTTTTTCCTGCCGGTAATGGACGGGGATGCTGTTTTCGAGGAATTGAAGACTATCGATCCGAGCGTGAACGTGGTTTTGAGCAGCGGATTCGCAGAGCAAAACAAGATCGGAGCGATGCTCGCGCAGGGGCTTCGCGGATTCATTCCCAAGCCATACACCCGGGAAAAACTGCTCGAACAGGTGGGGTCGTCGATCGAGGCTTCCCGCCGCCCGATTCAATAAAAGTATTTCGCGGCGATAAAAAGGTGGATCGAGCAGTCGTTCCAGTCCGGCTCGGACCTCAATGCTAAATATCGGGCGGGGAAGCCGTAATCTTTTGGCATCGCTCGGCGGAACGGCCGATCCATCTGCCGATGGAGCGCTCTGGCCGCTCGAAATCCCTCGGATGGCATCAATTTAGCTGTTCAGGCCCCGGAACGGCATGGCTCGCATAGACGCTTTCTTTAAATTGATGGCGGAACAAAAGGCGTCCGACCTCCATCTTTCGACCAATAATCCGCCGATGCTGCGAATCAACGGGGACCTCGTGCGGGTCGATCATCCGGCGCTCAAAGACGAGGACCTCAAAACCATGGTCTATGAAATCGCGCCGGAAGCGAAGATTAAACATTTCGAAGAAACCCTTGATGTGGACTTCGGCTATGAAGTCCCAGGGGTCGCCCGCTATCGCGCCAACTTTTTCCAGCAAAAATACGGGATTTCGGCGGTGTTTCGTCTCATCCCGTCGAAGGTGCTCACGGTCGACGATCTGGGACTGCCGGCGGTTCTGAAAAAATTCCCACTGCTAAAGAAAGGCCTCATCCTCGTTACAGGTCCCACCGGTTCCGGCAAATCCACCACTCTCGCTGCCATGATGGATTACGCCAACCTGCAGCGACACGATCATGTCATTACAGTGGAAGATCCGATCGAATTTGTGCATCGCAGCCAGAATTGCCTGGTCCAACATCGCGAGGTTGGCGTTCATACTCGTTCCTTTGCCAACGCCCTCCGCGGAGCGCTCCGTGAAGATCCCGACATCCTGCTAGTGGGCGAAATGCGCGACTTGGAAACCATCGAACTGGCCCTGACCGCAGCCGCCACCGGTCACCTCGTTTTCGGAACGCTTCACACCTCCAGTGCGTCCAAGGCCGTCGATCGTATCATTGACGTTTTCCCGACAAATCAGCAGAACCAAATTCGTGCCACCTTGGCGGAATCGCTCAAGGGGGTCATCGCACAAAATCTTTTCAAGCGAATCGACAAACCAGGACGCGTTGCCGCCTTGGAAATTTTGGTGGTCGACATGGCGATCGCAAACCTCGTGCGTGAAGGGAAAACTCACCAGATCCCCGGCATGATTCAGGTCGGGAAAAAGAAGGGTAATCAGCCACTGGACGACGCCATTATCGATCACCTGCGCCATGCGCGCATTTCCCCGGAGGAGGCGTACGACAAGGCCATTGATAAGAAGAAATTCCGGCAGTTCCTCAAAAATCCGCCGGACGATTGGACGGACGAATAAGCGATGCGACTGCCAGACCTCGACAAAATTCTTTCTGCGATGCTACATACGCATCCGGGAATTTCAGACCTGAACTTCTCGGTCGACCACCCATTGCAAGTCGAAAGCTTTGGTGAGCTGAAACCTGCCCTGACTGATCCCCCCATAGACCTACTCACCCCCTATCAGACCGAGCAAATAGCACTGGCGTTGATGCAAGGCGATCGGCGGCTGATGTATGATTATCTTAACGGCGGCTCCTGCGACCTCAGTTATGCGTTGAACGATGAGGCGCGCTTTCGCGTTAATATTTTCCGGCAGCGTGGAAATTTTGCGATCGTTCTGCGCCGCCTTGAAGCCAGCGTTCCAACGTTGGAGACACTTCATCTTCCCGGCATTTTCCGAGAGATTGCCAAGGAAAAAACCGGGTTGGCTCTCCTGACCGGTGCGACCGGCAGCGGTAAAACCACTACCCTGGCCGCAATCCTCAACGAAATTAACGAAACGCAGGCGGTGCACGTTGTCACCTTGGAGGATCCGATTGAGTTCGTGCATCCATGTCGCAAGGCCACTTTTAATCAGCGCGAGCTCGGACCGGATTTCAACAATTATTCGAACGGTCTGCGAGCGGCATTGCGACAGGCACCGAAAGTTATTCTCGTCGGCGAAATGCGCGACCGCGCCACCGTTGAAATCGCATTGATGGCGGCCGAGACCGGCCACCTCGTTCTGAGCACCCTGCACACGGTAGATGCCGGCCAGTCGATCAATCGTATTCTCGGGTTTTTCACGCTTGGTGAAGAGCAGCAACTGCGTGTTCGTCTCGCCGACGTCCTGCGTTACGTCGTTAGCCAGCGCCTTGCGCCCAAGGCGGGAGGTGGTCGCCACTTACTCACCGAGATTATGGGGAACAATTTGCGAACCAAGGAAGCGGTTGCGCTCGGCGAAGGCGAACACCGCAACTTCTATGAAATTGTCGAGGCAAGCACACAGTACGGCTGGATGACGTTCGACCAATCGATTCTGAACGCCTATCAAAACGATTTGATCACTGCAGAAACTGCGCATCTCTACGCAACCCGCAAAGGTACTGTCACCCGCGGGATCGACCTCATCCAAAAGGGACGCGGCGTCGACAGCGATGTCGACTCAGGTCTGCACATGGATATCCCAACAAACGCTTTCCGCTAAGTTATGGACCGGGAACTCGATTCAACGGCATTTGAGGTTAGCGAAAACACCGCGCTCGTCTGTGTTGACCACGAGCAGTACCAGAAGCTCATTACGCCACAATTGGTTGACCTTAAGTACAAGGTGCACGTGGGACTTTATGAAGACGACGTGCTCCTGAAGATCCGTACTTATTCTTACGAAGTCATTGCTGTGTATGAAAATTTCAAAGGCACAACGCTCGACACCAATCCAATTCTTCAGAAACTAGTAGTTGAACCGGCCGCGCAACGCCGCGAGCAGTTTGTCGTCCTGCTCAGCCATCGCTATGCTACCAATGATTCCCTTTCTGCCTTTGTCCACAGCGTCGATCGGATCGTAAACATCGCCGACCTGGCAAATTTCAACCACGTGCTCCGCCGTGGTATGACGGAACACCGGCAGATGTATCATTTTTTTCAATCCACGCTAAAGACAGTGCAGGCGATGTAGGGTTGAGATCTGCTCGGACTGTCTCGTATTAATTGGAACAGCCAGTACCGTCCCCGCGAATCACGTCGCTCGCCGGATTCCAAGTTGGTCGTGAAAAGGCGTCTGAGCGACACCCTGGCCGCGTTCCACAATCTTATCGCACGCGACAAGATTAGTACTCCGGTGGCGAATAGGTATTAAACGTCACGACGTCCGCCGAACTGCGGTTGCTGAATTTATGTTTCGTCCTCGCGGGAATCACAATCACGTCGCCTTCCTGCAATGTGATGGTCTCGTTCGCGATCTCGCCTTCTAGTTCTCCCTTTAACACCAGCAAGACTTGATCGCTATTCTTGTGACCTTCCGGTTCGCTCCCGGATGATTTCCCAGGTTTTAATATCATCATCGCCGTCTGCGTCCGCTTGCTCGTTTGCAGCACTTCAAACCAGTCCGTGGCATCGCGAATGTTCTTCACGTCCATAATTATTTTGCCGGCTCGAATCCACCTCGCGGTGTGATCCCCTGTGCCAACTCCACATGAAAGGTCTGCTTCATCTTGTTTAGTCCAAAAGAAAGTTCGGCGGTGTAATCCCCGCTCGACATCAATTTTTTTGGATCATCCCCACCGTATTTCGTCAGCACATCTTCGGTTGGCCGCAAATCCCAATTTAACCGGATGAATCCAGCAACTCCGGGCGACTTCAGGTTCGCCACCGGCGCGCCCGTCGCGTTCGTGATCGCGATTTTGATTTCATCGCCGGTAAATTCCTTCACCCACACGGTGAAGAGCGCGCCTTCCGCCGGGTTGGCCCCGCGATAAACACCTTTACCATTCCATTCCGAAAATCCGGAGGGCGAATAGGCTCCGTTCGCAGGTCGGACACTGAACAAATGCGCCGGTTTGCTCGCGATTTCCGGTGTCAGTTCGCGGAATGGTCGCGAGTCATCCAACACATAAATACTGCGGCCATGCGTCGCGATTACTAGATCGAATGTGCGCGGATGAATTTGCAAATCATCCACTCGCACTGGCGGCATGTCGCCGATTCGCACCCAGTGCGTTCCCTGATCAAATGATGCGAACAATCCGAAATGTGTTCCGGCATATAATAGCTTCGGATTCACGGGATCTTCACGGACTGTTTCGACGGGATCGTTTACCGGCAGATCGCCGGAAATATTCGTCCACGTTTTTCCGCCATCGGATGTGCGCGCAATCATCGGCCGATCGTCACCCAGCCGATACGCGCTCGCGGCAACGTATGCGACATTCGCATCCTGCGCGCCTGGCTCGATTCGAACAATCCATTGACTACGCAGCGGCTCCGGCAAGTTCGTTGTCAGCTCCGTCCATTTGCCGCCATCGTCTTGCGTGACCCAAAGCCGGCCGTCATCGGTTCCGGCCCACAAAGTTCCTGCGCGGACGGGCGATTCCGCCAATGAATAGACCACTCCATAGACTTCCGCGCCGCTCCCGACCACTCGTGTCTTGTCCGGCTCGTTATGCGACAAATCGGAACTGATGACGGCGTAATGCTCTGCCCGATCGGTGAACCGAAACACATGGTTGCCACCGAGGTAAAGCACGCCCGGTTTGTGCCGGCTCATGATCAGCGGCGAGTTCCAGTGAAAACGCAGTGGTTCGCGTCCTTCCGATGTTAACGGCTTTAAGATGCGCAGCTCACCGGTGCGCATGTTGAAGCGATGCACGACGCCTTCCTGATTGTCCCCGTAAAGCGTGTCCCGATCGGCCGGATCAAAGAGAACATAAAATCCGTCGGCACCGGTGAACGGCGTCCAATCGCAATTGCGAATACCTTCCTTGCTGTAAACCGCACTCGGACCAACCCAGTTGCTATTATCCTGCAAACCACCTGCGATCCGGTAAATCGGCTGCGAGTCGTCTAACGAGATGCGGTAAAATTCGCCCGCCGGAATCCGGTTCAAATGCTCCCAGCCTTTGCCACCGGCATAACTTTGGAAAACACCGCCGTCGTTCCCAATAATCAAACGCAACGAGATCGGCGGTTTTGGTGGTTTCGGTGGCTGGCCGGCTTCCGCTTTTGGCGGTTTCGGTGGCGGCGCACTTCCATTTTGAATGGCGAGTGCGTGCATGTCCGGATGCAACTTCTCCGATAAATCTTCGCGGAACGTTTTCCCACCATCGTCAGAAGCAAGGAGCGCAAACCCGAGAAGGTAGACGCGCTGATCGTTCGCGGGATCGATTCGAATCTGGCTGAAATAAAACGGTCGCGGATCCAGATCACTGGTGCGCTTCCAAGTTTCACCGGCGTCCTCGGACCGAAAAACTCCGCCGCGTTTGCTGTGAATGTCGATGAAATCGTTCGTCCCGCCTTCATCGCTCTGGACCACCGCCATCACGATCCTGGGATTCGTCGGCGTAACCGCAAGCCCGATTCTTCCGGTCAATGTCGGCAAGCCATTGCTGCATTTTTTCCAACTGCCACCGCCATTTGTGCTCTTGAAAATCCCGCCCACGTCTTCGCCGTTTGTCGCGGAGGTGCCGTAAGCGAAACTCCACGGCGTGCGCCGGCGTCCGTAAAGCGCGGCGTAAATTATTTCCGGGTTGTCCGGCACCATCGCCACATCAACACAGCCCACGCGTGCAGCCTGTGATGCTGGCGCAGTCAGAACAGCTTTCCACGATTTTCCGGCGTCGGTCGTCTTAAACAATCCGCGATCTCCGCCGTCGGCCCAAACATTCCCAAGCGCCGCCACATACGCAGTCTCAGGATTTTTCGGGTGCACGACCACGCGCCCAATCGCACGACTGTTGTCCAAGCCAACGTGCTGCCATGTGCTTCCACCATCACTGGAACGATAAATTCCATTCCCCCACTCTGCCGAGTTACGGTCGGTTGGTTCGCCGGTTCCAACCCACACGATATCAGTATCACTCGGCGCAATCGCGACTGCACCGATCGATTGCACCGGTTGTTTGTCGAAAACTGCATCAAACGTCACACCGTTGTCTCCGGTCTTGAACAACCCGCCAGTTGAGAGTCCCACAAAAAAGATCGCCGGATTTCGCGGATCAATCGCGATATCCGATACCCGGCCGCCCATCGCCGCCGGCCCAATCGACCGCGCCTTGAAATTCTTGAAGAGAATGTCGGTCAATTTCGGCGCCGCCGACTCAGGCGCCGGCGAAACAGCGACTGATGAAGTAGGCGAAGTTTCCGGCGACGCTGCCGGAGAGGTCGTGGACGGACGCGTTCCAACCAAAGTAGCGGAGGGAGTTTGAGCGAGGCCGATCCTTTGGCAGGCCAGAATTACGAGCGCACAGATGATTGTCTTCACAGCCCTATATCTCGGCAGGAGTATGTCATTTGTCGATTCGGTCGCGATGGGAAAAACCGATTGGCGAAAATTGTTGGCCACGCAATTGACTTTTTCTAATGGGGCGAGACTCCCTCGAGCGGCATGGGCGGCTGACCACAGACTCCAAGCCTGTGCGCCAAACGGGCATTTCTGCCTATTTCCCATCAAACGCAGTCGCTATAAGCCGGCCGGGCGCATAGGCAAGAATACCTGTGTTCCGTATACCTGTGTTCCGTATACGGTAGGGCGAGACTCTGTCGAGCCATCGGAGTGACGCGTACGGTTTCTTCCCCGGCTCCGCTACCAGACTTTGGCGTGATTAAATCTAACTGTTCGGCCGAACGGTTGTAGGGCAAGCGCGTCGCTTGCCACCAATTTAACCCGGTAACCCGGCAGGGGGACCCCCCGGCCTACAATTTGTTATCGCAGTCGCGGATCGAGACTGAAGCCACCCTGGTCCTTGATTTTAATTTTGGCGAAATCGCGATGTTTCGGATTGAGAAGAAACGTTCTTTCCTGGGCAACAATCACGCTCGGGAGCGCCAAAACAACAGAGCGGCTGGACTGGATCCATTCGTCGCCAATCTTCTTTGAAATCGCGCCGGGCGGCTGCGCGTTCCACCCTTTTGGCAATTTCTTGAGCTCCATCGTCGCCATGATGGCATCATCCCAACTGGCCCGGAAAACGCGGAACTTGTCGCGCATTGTGACCGGTTGGGTATGAACGAGAATTTCCAGCGCTGCAAGCGAGAGATGTTCGCTGCAATAGACCATCCGTACCCCTGCGGAATTCCAACGCCCTTCGAAAATGCGCGCGCCCTCACCCGAGAAGGCAGAGGCGGCGTGTTTCTCCTTAACAACGCGCCAGCCGACAATTTCGGCCATCAGGAATAGACACTGTACTCAATCCGGCCCAGGAGGTTTTCGACCTCCCGCGCCCCGATCTCGGTGCGAGCGAAATCCAACGGCACAGCTTTGCCAAGGCCGGGCTGTTTGGTCGTCATCCAAGTTCGCGCACTCTCGACATCGCCAAAAACGTCTTCCGCCTTTTTCAGCAGTCGCTGATAACGCATCAGGCGTTCCGACTCGTCCTGATCGATTTTGCCCTGGATTTTGCGGCGATGGAGAGTGGCGCGCGACATCCCGAGGACGGTCGCCATCGTCCCAAGCGGGAGATCCAA
>QHPN01000152.1 GCA_003219115.1 Verrucomicrobiota bacterium
GCTCGCCAGTGCAAAATAACCGCTCGCCGTATTGCCCGTGCCGGTCGTATTGCGAAGGAGCGCCTTGAAGCCAGTGGCGGTGTTGTTGTCGCCCGTGTTGCTGAAGAGCGCATCAAAGCCGGTGGCGGTATTATTGCTGCCGGTTTTGTTGATGGCCAACGCGTTCTCGCCGGTCGCGGTATTGAAACTACCGCTGGTATCAGACACCAACGCGGAAGCGCCGAGACCAGTATTATCCGACCCGGTATTAGCGCTGTTGGTAGCAATAGCATTCAGTGCAAAAACGCCTTCCGCGGTGTTGCCGTTGCCCAGGTTTCCATCTGCCCCGCGCGCGTGACGCGGCGCGGTAAAGCATGTGATCGCGAACACAAGCAGCACTCGCAATAGAGTCCACCAGGCAAATCCGTTGCTTGGACGCCCACTTGAGATATTATTTGTTAAGACGGTTTCGTGATTCATAGGGAGCTTCTTTCTTTCTCCCCGTTCGTTTCCGTTTCTAACTGCAACCCCGAAAGAGGAGGAGCTACGGGGAGAACGCCCCGCCAGACTCAGAGTTCTCCCATTTTTGCGCAAAAACCGGCTAAAGTGTCAAGCCGAATCGCTCGCCGCCGCGTAACCCTTCAAAGTGCTGGCAGATGAATCGTCGCAATCATACAGCGCGCACTACCGCCACCCAGCTCGATCGTCGGAATAGTAACTGGTACCAGCCGCACGAAACTCATGAGTATCGTCAACTGATCAGGCTGCAAGATGGAAAGAGCGCGAGTGGAAAGCACCAGGAGCTTCTGACCCCCGCTGCTATTACATAACTCGATTGCGTTAGCGGCGAAGTTCGCTACCTGCTCGGGCGTTAATTCGATGATCTGTCTGCCGCCTGCCTCTAAACGCTCGCGGACCTTTCTCCTTTCCGATTCATTTGGAATCAGATCCAGCCCAACGACGGCAAAGTCCGTCCCGACGCACATCATGACGTTGGTGTGATAAATAGGCCGGCCAACTGAGTCGGTGCTCGTAAATGTGACTGGCTCATAATGAAAATCATCGGCAAAACGGCGGACCACGCTCGGGTTGGAGCGATTTGAAAGCGACACGTACGCGACCTTCTTCAGATGATCGAGCACCAGACTGCCGGTGCCTTCCAGGCAACAGCCTTTCTTCTCGAAGCCTGAGTAGTCGATTACTTCCGTGATCTTGTAGCTCTTGCGCAGTCCTTCGATGATATCGTGGCGGCGCTCACGGCGCCGTAGCTCTGAATACATGGGAAAAAGCGCGACCCGGCCGTCGTGATAGGTAGAGATCCAGTTGTTGGGAAAGACAGCGTCCGGTTTTTCCGGCTCGACTGTGTCTTCAAACACATGAACCTTTACGCCGGCGTCGCGCAAAGTTTGTACAGCATTGTCAAACTCGTTGCGTGCGGCAGCGCTAAGCGCATCCACGGAGAAATCACCGCGCGACTGAAATGCATTGTCGGCCGCAGTCTCGGGATTGGGATAAAAGCGCGACGGCCGAATCATCAGCACCGAATTGGTGCTTTGGACAGGTTGAAGAGAACGTGAGATAGGCCGATGCGACATCTGCCTGGCATAATACAACAGGAAAAAACAGCTTGCAGGTCGCCCTCAGCGCTGTTCTTCGGCCTGACGCAAATCAAAATTACTGTGACTCCAGTTCTAACGCTAGGATGTCGGTGCCATCGCCGCCAGAGGCATTGGCGAACCCCGGAATTGTCGAACTTACGTGCGAACTCATTGCCGCGTATGATCCTAAGGCAATACCGTGCCGACTTTCGATTGCACCAGATTTACGTCGGTGCTGTTAATCGAACCGTCGACGGTCACATCTTCGCGGAAGCTCGTTGCATTTACCGCCTGACCTACTTTCGATTGTGTCAGTGTCACATCATCGGACGTCACCGAACTGGTTTTGTTGGTATCGCCAAGAAGCACTCCCATTGGAACACTTACGTCGTTAGAGCTGGTTCCGTCGCTGACACTAGAGAGCGTAATGCGGATAGTTTGAGCATTAGACACTCCGGTGAGATTTACGGTTACTTTCGAGCCACTCACGACATAGCTGCTTAACGTAGCAGTAGCGCCGGAAACCTTTGGGTCGGGAGTAACCTTGGCGCTACCGACGGTGACCGGCGCGTGAAACGTAAAAATAAGCTTGTGTACCCCAGAGGTGCCGCCTTTACGGCATTCGACTCCAGCCTTCCCGGTAAGCGGGAGCTTAATGTTGAAGTTGCCTGCAGCTCCATGTGTCTTTTGCGAGACCACACTCGTTGGTGTAACGAGGTAAAGCTCGAATGCGCCGATATCGCTGCCGTCGCCGCCGCTCGCGTTAGGAATGGAGAGATTGTTAAATCGACGCGGTTGTCCGCGCTGGTCGGTCGTCAAGAAGCTGGAGCCCTGATCAATCGCGGTGCTAGTTGGAAGCAGCGCCATCGTGTCAGTAGGGCCTCCGTTATTTTGCAGCGGCCCAAGTTGCGGATTGATAGGCGCCGCGGTTGTGCCAACCTGATCCTCGCCTGAGCTCATCCAACCGCTGCTTTGATCTCCGATCCCAATCAGGTTGAAACCGCCGGAACTAAAGGGCCCTTGGGCGTCAGCTGCAGCGTTACCGTTTACGGCATAATTCCCAGCCACAATAGTCGCCCTTACAAGCGCCGGCTGGATCGTATCCGTCGTGAATATGCCACCGTTGCTGCCGCCGTTTGGCCCGTGACTAAAACGCGTGCCAAAGCCGAGCCCGCCAGTACCGGTATTGCCGCTGATGGTGTCGTTGACGAACGAAAGTTGGTCGGCAGGAAGACTGGGCAAGAAGATCGCCGCTCCGATTCCATCACCGCCGGCTGCGTGCTGTGCACCGCTGCCAGCTCCCCCGGCGCCGCCACTAGCAGTGTTGCCATAGAAAGTGCAATTAGTGACTGCGAGCGCCGAACCCGTATCGCTAAAGATGGCACCTCCTCGGCCAGAACCACCGTTTCCGCCTGCACCGAGGGTGCCGCCTGCAGAAAATGCAGTTCCTGCCGCACCGATCGCGGAATTCCCGGAGAAAGTGCATCGATTCAGCGTCAGGTAACCCGCATTGAAAATCGCACCGCCCTCTCCATCGCCGCCTTTGCCCCCATTGTTGCTATTGGTTGCGCCGCTCACACCGTTATTAACGAATGCGCAATCGTTACAGGTCAGAGTACCATTCAAAAAAATACCGCCGCCGTAGCGAGTTTCTCCCTGATTCTGAGCGGGCGCGTAATTGCCGTTCTGAATCGTCAGGCCGGAGATTGTTACGCCGGTGATCTCTCCTCGCGAAATGACAATATCGAAGACACGGGTCGTCGCGCCGCCACTGATTGCGAGCTGCCGCGCCCCGGGACCGGTAATCGTCATATCACTGTAGATCTGCAACTCGCTTTGCAGCGTGATTGTTCCCGTAACTCCAAAACCGAAACCGATTGTCCGCGGCAGATTGGTAAATAGACTGTTTGCACGATTAATCGCCTCGCGCAGCGTGCAATCAGTGAAGCCGCACTGACCATCGTCATGATCTGCACTTGTCGTAACGATGAAACCGTTACCATGTCCGAGAGGATCATCGGGAGCTTCATATGCCCCGATGTCGCTGCCGTCCCCGCCGGAGGCATTTGTGAAGTTCGGATTGTCATAGGGTCGAACCTGACCGCGTTGATCAGTCGTCAGCCCGAAACTTTTGCCCGCGTCGATAGCAGCACTTCCGTAGATAAGAGCAATCGTGTCAGTGTATCCGCCGTTGTACTGTAAGCCGTAAGGATCCAGTCCTAGATCACTCTGTCTCTGGTCGCCCGCCGCAGTGAGATAGCCGTTTCCGGCATCCCGACTGAGATTGTAACCGAGCGATGTAATGGTTGCCGCCGACCCGCTTTGGGTCAAAAGGCTGGGGAGATCATCCAATATCGTGTTACCGATTTTGAGCGTTGTTGCATCGGAAAGCAGATGAATCGATGCGAGGAAACCCTCGTGGCCAGTATCGCCGCTGAACGTGCAGCTTTGAACGGTTAGGAATCCTAGGGTCGTCTGACGGATAGCACTCGTGCCGCTGTTTTGGTAAAAGGTGCAATTTCGGACTATGCCGCCGTTTGCAGTAAAGATGGCAGCGCCACCTCCCGGGACACTGTTATGATCGAATGTGCTGGTATTCACGGTCAGCTTCCCGGTGTTGTAGAGGCCGCCGCCATCCGACTCACTGTTATTATTGCTAACCGTGCAATTATTCATGGTGAGGGTGCCGGAATTGAAAATGCCTCCGCCGCCCTGGTTTCCGCTGAAATTGTCCATGACGAAGCAGTTGTTCATCGTCGTCGTGGCATTGTTACCTATGCCGCCGCCTTTGGGGGCACCCAGGTTGTGAGTAATGATGCAGTTGTTGAGGGTAAGATTGCCGTTGCCGTTGTAGATACCGCAGCCGGATACCGAATCATTTCCATTGGTGATGGTGACATCAGAAAGCGTCCAGGTCCCGTTATCGAAGTAAAAGATTCGGAAGATCAAATTGCTAGAGCGCCTGATGGTGAGGCTGTTGGCCCCTGGACCTTGAATCGTCAAGTTGTGGTTGACGCTCAATGAAGCGCTCGTCAGCACAATCGTGCCGGTAACAGCAAAATTGATTGTGTCGCCGCTTCCGGAAGCCGCGATCGCGTCTCGCAACGAGCCAGGACCGCTGTCGTTTAAGTTGGTAACCGTACGAGTCGCCGCTGACGTTGTGTCAACCGTGACAAGCAAGCAAAGGGCAGCGATGGGCAATACAAATGTTTTCATCAGTTCGATTTGGGATTCTCCTCGATGGTACTGTCCCAAATAAGGAGCAAGGTTACGGGAAAATGGCTTCGCCCACGTTAAATCGATAAAGCGTTAATCGGAGCGACGTAATGGCTTAGCAGAATTATTCCGCGGTCCAGCTCTCGCTATTGTACGACTTTGAGGGTGAGATCGTTGCCGCTACCGCCG
>QHPN01000153.1 GCA_003219115.1 Verrucomicrobiota bacterium
CGGTGTGTGAGCGCTCGATCTTTGCGACTTGCTCCGGTTTCCCAGCGGCGACGATTTCGCCGCCGTCATCTCCCGCTTCCGGTCCGAGGTCGATGATCCAGTCGGCGCTTTTGATCACTTCGAGATTGTGTTCGATTACGACCAGCGAATGCCCGGCGTCGATGAGCCGCTGGAACAACTGCAATAGCATCGCGACATCATCGAAATGCAGGCCGGTGGTCGGTTCGTCGAAGATGAAGAGGTTGCCGCCGGTTCTTTCTGTAGAGGCAGCCGTGCCGGCTGCACGATTTTTGTTTGCAGGCGACACGCCTGCCAACACAGGTGTGTCGGTCAGATGACTAACGAGCTTTAGTCGCTGCGCTTCGCCGCCGGAAAGAGTATTAAGCGGCTGCCCCAGTCGCAAATACCCGAGCCCGACTTCTTCCAGAACGCCTAGTGGGTCGGATAATTCTTCGCGTTCGCCAATTTGCGCGAACCAGGCGGCCGCTTCCGTCACCGTCAACTCCAGGACATCATGAATCGATTTTCCGTGGAGTTGAATCTTGAGCACGTGGGGCTGGAAACGTTTGCCTTCGCATTCCGCGCAGCGGACAAACAAGTCGCTTAAAAATTGCATCTCGATTTTTTCGAAGCCGGTCCCGTTGCAGCGTTCGCAGCGGCCGGTGCCAGAGTTGAAGGAGAACGCGCTCGCGGTCAGTCCCTGGGCCTCTGCTTCCGGCGTGGCGGCGAAGAGTTCGCGCACCCGATCATAAAGTCCGAGATACAAAATCGGAGTTGAACGCGGTGTCCGCGCCAGCGGCGATTGATCGACCATGACAATCTCATCAAACCGATGTGCACCGGTCAGGGATCGACACGCACCCGGCTCGTGTTCGCTGGCCTGACCTTTGGCCCGCAAAAGATTCCGATACAGCACATCCTGAATCAGGGTCGATTTTCCCGAACCGGAAACGCCGGTCACGCATGTGAAAACGCCAAGTGGGATTTCGACATCGACGTCTTTCAAGTTGTGTTCCGTCGCGCCGGTGATCTTGACAGCGGACCAGAATTTTCGACGCGATTTGGGGAGCGGTATCGATTTGTCGCCGGTGAGATAATCGCGGGTGAGCGATTGCGACTGTAGGGCGAGCGCATCGCTTGCCGATCTTGAATCTGGCAGGCGGAGCGCCTGCCCTACAAATTCATCAAGCGTGCCGCTGAAAACCAATTCGCCGCCGCGCTCGCCGCGGCCGGGACCGATGTCGATCAAGTTGTCAGCAGCGCGGATGATTTGTTCGTCGTGCTCGACGACGAGCAGAGTATTGCCTTTGTCGCGCAAATTGTGCATAACGCGCACCAGCCGGCCGACATCGCGCGGATGCAAACCCACGCTCGGTTCGTCCATGACGAAGAGCGTGTTGACCAGCGATGCGCCGAGGCAGGTGGTGAGATTGACCCGCTGCATTTCGCCGCCACTGAGCGTGCGCGTAGAACGGTCGAGCGTGAGATAAACGACGCCGACTTCGCAAAGGTAACGCAGTCGCGCGCAAATTTCATTGCGCAGCATGTCCGCCGTGGAATCGGAAGGCGGTAGCTCAATTCTCGTTAGGAAATCGCGCGCGTCGCCGATGGAAAGAGCAGCGAATTCTGGAAGGGTAAGCGCCGCCGGCGACGATGTTTTTCCGTTCCGGCGGTCATCCGCCTTCGGTCCGAGCCGGACTGGCGTTAAGCTACGGCGCGACGGGTGGACCGCCGCTACAGTTTTGTAATTCAGCGTTTCGGGTTGATAACGTCCGCCCTCACAGCTTGGGCATTTCACATAGGCGCGATAGCGGCTGAGCAGCACGCGCACGTGCATTTTGTAAGTCTTGGATTCGAGCCAGCGGAAAAATCCGCGCACGCCGTACCAACGGTCGTTCTCGTAATCGTCGTCGGTGTATTCACCGCTGCGTTTTTCGCCGTTGATGACGAAATCCTGATCGGCTTTGGGCAATTCTTCGAAAGGCGTGTGCACGGCGATTTCCTCGCGCGCACACGCACGCAGCAAATCCTTTTGTGATTCGCCCATTTCCTGTCCGCGAAAAACGCGCACCACTCCCTGCGCGATGGAAAGCGAGCGGTCCGGAATGGCGCGGTTCAGGTCGATCGCAATCGTGCGTCCAAAGCCGCGGCATTCCGGACAGGCGCCCAGCGGATTGTTAAAACTGAATAAGCCCGGCGTTGGCGGCCGAACATCGAAATCGCAGTGCGCACAGTGCCAACCGGTAGAGAATGGGTGCTCGTGATTGGTGATTGGTGGTTGGTGATCAGTTTGGCGTTGGGCGTTTTCTGAAATAGCGATGACATTGATCTTACCCTTCCCGAATCGAAGCGCCGTCTCGATCGCTTCGGTTAGTCGCGCGCGATTCTCTTCCGTGACAGTAATCCGATCCTGGATGACCTGAACACGCGCGCCCAATCGTTCGACTTTTGCATTGTTATCAACGCGGACGATTTCGCCATTCAGCCAAATGCGCAGGTAACCTTGCTGTTGCAGAAATCCGAAGAATTCTCGCGGCTTGGTTTTCGCCGGAACAGCGACCCAGAAAGTGACAAGAACGGTTGGTGTCTTCTCGCCACGGTTCGGTGAACCGCCCATACCTTCTGTGTTGTCAGTTGCGAACAAAGCCAGTACCTGATCGGCGATCGATTTCGCGGTTTCCGGTCGAATTTCGCGTCCGCAGCTCGGACAAAAAGCGCGCGCAACGCGAGCCCAGAACAATTTCAAATAATCGTTGATCTCGGTAATTGTGCCGACAGTCGAGCGTGAGGTTTTAACCAAATTGGATTGCTCGATCGCGATTGCCGGCGGGATACCGCGAATGTCGTCGACCCGCGGCTTGTCCATGCGCTCCAGGAACTGGCGCATGTAAGGGCTGAAGGTTTCGACGTAACGGCGCTGCCCTTCGCCATAGATGGTATCGAAAGCGAGAGACGATTTACCGCTGCCGCTCGGCCCGGTGATGACGGTTAATTTTCCGAGCGCGAGGTCGAGATCGACGCCTTTGAGATTGTTCTGGCGCGCGCCCCGGATCTCGATGCAGCCACGCTCAGCCGGCGCAATAACCCACTAAAGACAATCCGTGACGCGGGTATTATTCGCAAATCTTTCGGGGCGCGCACGCGCCTCGCGTGCTCTTTGCCGGCGCCCCGCCGGCAGTTCTTTTCGTGCAAACATTCCGTTCGGCGAGGCGCCGAACGGTGCGCGCGAGGCGCGTGCACTCCCCCAGAATTACCTTGTCGCGCGTTAGGATTTGAATCGCCCTGCCAATTGCTCGCGCTGCTTTTCCAATTCCTTCGGCACAACGCCACCTAACGACTCGAAGAACTTTTTGTGATCAGTGATCTCTTTTTGCCATTCCTCGGCTTTCACGGTCAGCAATTCCTGGATTTGCTTGGACGAGACGCCGTTGAGTTCTTCGAGATCCAAATCCTCCATTTTCGGAATGTAACCGATCTTTGACTCAGCAGCTCCGACCCCGCTTTCGCAGCGACCGATAATCCATTTCAACACTCGCATGTTGTCGCCGAAACCGGGCCAGAGAAATTTTCCTTCAGCAGATTTGCGGAACCAGTTCACGTGAAAAATCAGTGGCGGATTGGTCAGCCGCTTGCCGGTTTCCAGCCAATGCCGGAAATAATCGCCAATGTTGTAACCGCAGAACGGAAGCATTGCCATGGGATCGCGCCGGACCTGCCCGACCGCTCCGGTAGCTGCTGCGGTAGTCTCCGAGGCCATGGTCGCGCCTATATAAGTACCGTGCTCCCAATCAAACGCCTGAAAGACGAGCGGCATGGTGTCGCTCCGCCGTCCGCCGAAAATGATGGCGCTGATCGGAACGCCGCCGCCGTCTTCAACGCGCGGGTCGAGCACAGGATTGTTGCGCATGGGGGTGGCGAAGCGGCTGTTGGGATGCGCCGCTTTTTCCTTGGAAGCGGGCGTCCAATCATTGCCTCGCCAGTCGATCGTATGCGACGGTGGCGGGCCGTCCTTGCCTTCCCACCACGCTTCGCCGTCATCGGTCAGTGCTACGTTGGTATAAATCGTATCGCGCTGGATCGATTTCATGGCGTTCGGGTTTGATTTGTAGCTCGTCCCCGGTACGACCCCGAAATAACCGTTCTCCGGATTGACCGCCCATAAACGGCCGTCCCGAATCTGCATCCATGCGATGTCATCGCCGACGGTCGTGACTTTCCACCCGGCAAAATGTTTCGGCGGAATCAACATCGCGAAATTGGTTTTGCCGCAGGCACTAGGAAACGCCGCGGCGACGTAATGTTTCTTCCCGCTCGGCGATTCGACTCCCAGAATCAGCATGTGTTCGGCCAGCCAGCCTTGCGAGCGGGCGAGATAGGAACCGATTCGCAGTGCCAGACATTTCTTGCTTAGCAAAACATTTCCCCCGTAACCAGACCCGACCGAGATGATGGTGTTATCCTGCGGGAAATGACAAATGAGACGGCGTTCCGGATTCACATCCAGTAGCGAATGGACTCCGCGGTTCCATTCCCCTTTTGGATCGTTGCCGAGGCGTTTGACTGCGATCTCTCCCATCCGCGTCATGACGCGCATGCTCAGCACCACATACTTGGAATCGGTAATTTCAAAGCCAACTTTGGTCAGGGGCGAATCAGGCGGCCCCATGATGTAGGGAATGACAAACAGGGTGCGGCCGCGCATCGCGCCTTTGAGCAACCCGTGCAATTTGGAATAGGTCGCTGACGGTTCGCTCCAGTTGTTCGTCGGCCCGGCCTCTTCCTTTGTGGGGGTGCAAATAAATGTGAACTGCTCGACTCGAGCCACGTCATTCGGATTCGAGCGGTGCAAATACGAGCGCGGCAGTTTCGCTTCGTTCAATTTGAACAAGACATTCTGCTTTAACGATTCCGAGATCAGGAATTCGTTCTCCGCCTCCGAACCATCACACCAGAAAATATTTTCCGGCTGGGTCAGCAACTCGACTTCATGCACCCAATCGAGCACGGCCTGATTCGCAGGTTTGCGGTCGCCGATTCCAGCGGGCGGGAAAATGGCAGGCGCAGGGTTATTCATTAAATAGATGGCGATCCGGGACGTCGTCGACGTTCGCCGCGTAGACAGCGAGGTCCGATCGCGCGGGGGACGAATCTCCCTCGCTTCAGTCTGTTCTCCAAGAAAATTTTTCCCGCTATTTGCGACCTCATCACGCTACTGAAAATTTGCTGAATTTTGGAGTGGTTCCTTTCGATGTCGGCCCGGGTGATCAAAGAAGCGGCCTTTCGGGTTAACCGGGATGTGCGACAGAGCCTCCCCGGCTTCAATACGGCGCGCATATTCCGGCCAGTTATGATCGGCCAGCCGTTCGTAATGCCAGTCAACAGCACTGGCGAGCAATCCGAGTCCGCACGTGGCTGTGGCCGCGCCGCGGAAGAGACCGGGAACAGACCAGCCGGAAATCAGCAGCCATGCAGTCAACAACTTAGGCAGAAAGAAATAGCGATCGCCATCGGCAAGACTTCCAAACGCCCAGAGATAGGAACGTGAACGAAAAATCGTTGCTGCAATCAGGAGAATAATCACCGCAACCAGGAGACCACGAATATTCTGGCCCCTGCCCTTCCATGCTGCCGCCGCAATCAGTAGACCGACGAAAAGAACGCCCAGACCATCGAGCGCTGCGTGCGGAAGCTGGACCGCGAACTTCATTGGAAAGAACAAGGATGCGGGCAAGCGATATCCGACTATGCATGCGATCGACTCCAATGGCGGCCAGGCGCTGGATGAAGGGTCATCAGCAGAACAAAGCAATGTCCAAATTTGGATCGCAGCGGTAATGGCTACCACGCTCGCGAGAAACATACTCGGCTGCGTTTTCCGCCGCCATGCCCGCCAGACAAAGAGCGGAGTCAGCAGGATGGAGAATATGCCGGTAAGGCCGATGACACCAGCAAGCAGCCCGTCCGTCGCGTATTGACGTTTATTGAGGGGGTCGCGTGCGACCAGAAGCCAGACCAACCCAAGAGCCGACAACCATTGCAGATTGGTGAGATTTCCAAAGACTTCACCAGTGTGAGGCAGCAATGCAATCGCCAGCGCACACGCCGCGGGATTAGGCAGGGTCCAACGCGGGGAAAACAAGGCTATCGCTATAAGCACGACCGCTAAGAGGTTGGCACTGATGTAGGCCACGGGAATCCACCGCGCATCCAAACCGGCCGCCGCGGCGGCAAGGATTCGCAGAAGCAAATGGTGATAACCGCCATAAGGTGTGACCAATGCGTCTGCCCCTTGCGTGTCAGCCTGCACAAAGAAAATCCAGCCGTCTTCAGCCCAGAACTCCGGATGAAGAACCATTTCTGGACGCCGGGAGAAAAGGATCAGCATCAATGCTGCGCAGACCGCAGCAATCTTGAGCGGGCGCGGGATGAAAAGCATTTTTCTCCGGAACGGCTCGGTCGCTTGTCCTCTCATTCGATTAAACGAGGGCGCTCTCGGGTAACCTTCGCAGAAAAGCAAACACTGGACTTTCCCATAGCACCCTTGCGCTCATAAAAGCGAATGCGATTATTGAAATATGTTCGGAGTCACTACCTCCGATGACTATCGGCCAGTCACCTGGATGGGTCGGTTCCCTGTCGACGTCACGACCATGCTCGTCGCTCTGCATGTTGTGGTCGCCATTCTCACTTGCCTGGTCGTCGGTGCCGGCGGCGGTGCAGTGCTCAACTTCATGCTTTTCGATAGCGCACGTGTCCTGGGGGCGGGTCAGATTTGGCGCCTCGCCACCTACGCGTTCGTTCATTCTCCCAGCATGCTGCTCTGGTTCGCGATCGAAATGTACATGCTCTTCGTGTTCGGCCGCGAAGTGGAAAAGTTTATCGGCCAGCGCGCTTATATTGCTCTCTATGCGCTCTTGCTTTTCATCCCGTCGCTTCTCCTCACCGTGTGGGGCTTGGGACAACGGACCGGACTGGCCGGCTCACTCGCGTTGCATTTCGGCATTTTTGTAGCGTTCGCGACGATTTATCCATCGGCCGAGCTGCTGCTGCGTATCACCGCAAAATGGAGCGCCGTAATTCTGGGCGCGATCTACGTCCTGCAATTGCTGGCCTACAATGCCTGGACCGACCTGGCGGTCCTCTTAACAAGCATCGCGGTTGGACTTTGCTTTGTCCGCCTGCGCGAGGTCGGCCCAGAGCTGGTCTGGTGGGAAAATCTCAAGGCTCGGCTACAACCGAGGCCGAAGTTCAAGGTTGTTCCCAAACCGGGTCCGGCACGACGCGACGATGATGACATCTCCGAAGCGGTCGATCCCATTCTCGACAAAATCGCCACATCTGGTATCGGCAGTCTCACTCCCAGTGAGCGGCGAATCCTCGATCGAGCGCGCGATCGTTTGTTGAAGGAGTCAAAATGACCCGGCCTCGCGCAAGATTGCGATAAATTCCGCCGGGCTTGCGGCTGCAAACAAGGCGTCGTGGTGTTGTTGCTCTCGAGTAACACGCGCTAAAGTTCCGACGACGACGAGGTAGTCGTTCACGAGTCGTTGCGGAACGGCCAGGAGAAAAATCAATCGCGCGCGTTCAGCCTCTTCGTTCCAGGGAATGCCAGCCCGGCTGCGGCCGATCGCGAGCGCAATCTGATCGACCAGCTCGGTGCGTGCATGTGGGAAAGCGACGCCATTTTCGGACAGGGTCGAGCCTGCCTCTTCCCGGGACAGCACCTGCGTGAGAAAATCGGCGGGTCGCGCGACGCTCCCTGTTTTTTCGAACAGACTCACGATCTCCCGGATTGCATTCGGTCGCCGGCGCGATCTCAACTGCAATGCGACCTGCCGTTGATCAAGAATGTCGGCGAGCGCAATGGCCATAGAGAAAAGTTGGATTAT
>QHPN01000154.1 GCA_003219115.1 Verrucomicrobiota bacterium
GCGAATACGGCGGTGTTCAGCGTTCTCAACGCCGTGTTGCTGCGGCCGCTTCCGTTTCGCGAGCCGCAGAATCTCGTCGCCTTGGGCGAATACGACGTGCGCGAAAAAACCGATCCCGGCACCGACATTAACAGCATCTCCTATCTCGATTATGTCGATTGGCGTGATCAAAACAAGGTCTTCGAACGCGTTGCTGTTTACACAAATCAGAGTGTTAGCACGCTTACAGACCGAAATGAGGCGACTCATGTTCAAGGGGAAGCGGTCTCGGTCGAATTATTTCCGCTCCTCGCTGTTCAACCGGTCCTCGGCCGCGTTTTTTTGCCAAACGAGGATGAAGCAGGGAATCACGTTGTCATTTTAAGCAACGAATTGTGGCAGCAGCGATTTGGCGGCGATCGCCACATTATTGGAAAAACTATCACTCTCGACGGTCTGTCGTTTCACGTGATCGGCGTAATGCCGCCGCGTTTTACTTTTCCCATTAGCTCAGTATCGCCGGAGCTTTGGGTCTCGTTGTCGAGGTTGCATGAATCGCAGGATGGCTCGACGCCGATGACCGAGCAGCGTGACAACGACTTCTTTCGGTGCATTGCGCGATTGAAATCCGGCGTCTCGATTCGGCAGGCGCAAGCGAACATCGACACAATTACGGCCAACTGGCACCAGCAATATCCCGATTCGAAATCAAACACTGCCGCGAAAGTTTTGCCGGAAATCAGCGCGATGGTCGGCGATGCGCGTTCCGCGCTGCTCATGTTGTGCGCAATGGCCGGCTGCGTTTTGCTGGTTGCCTGCGTTAACGTCGCGAACCTGCTCCTAGCCCGCTCGCTCTCGCGCAATAGAGAAATCAGCATCCGCGCGGCACTGGGCGCCAGCCGCTGGCATATCATTCAGGAACTGCTCGCCGAGAGCATTCTGCTCGGCGTTGTCGGCGGCCTTGCCGGATTAATTCTCGCGATTTGGGGAATCGATTCGCTGAAAGCTTTGCTACCGAGTGTTCCGCGCATCGATGAAATTTCTCCAGACGTTGGCGTTCTCGTCTTTACTGCCTTCGTTAGTCTGGGTGTTGGAATCTGTGCCGGTTTGCTTCCGGCGTGGCGGACATCGCACCCGAATCTCGCGGGATCTTTAAACGAAAATTCGCGCGGCTCGACCGAAGGCGCCGTCGGTGGGCGGACCCGCGCCGCACTGGTGGTGATCGAGATTGTTTTCGCGCTTGTGCTGCTCGCGAGTGCGGGATTGCTGGTCGAAAGTTTCCTTCAGCTTCAAAAAGTTCAAGCCGGTTTCGATCCAACCAACGTCACGACCGCGCGTGTCGCGCTCCCGGAAACAAATTATGGCAAGCCTCAGCAAGCAGGTGATTTTTACAAAAAGCTGCTGGATCGCCTCGGCACATTCCCCGGGGTGCAATCAGTCGCGGCAGCCTGGTGGATTCCGCTGAGCGGCAGCGAAATCGGTTTTAACTTCGATGTCGAAGAGCATCCCATCCCGGCAGGGCAGCAACCGATCGCAGAAGTCAACGTCGTCACCCCCGATTACTTCAGAACCATCCGCGTTCCGGTTCGACATGGTCGCACTTTCACCGATCGCGATGATCGGAACGCGACGCCGGTTGCGGTTGTGTCGGAGAGTTTCGCGAAACAATTTTTTTCCGGCGAAGATCCAATCGGTAAACGCATCACCCCGAATGGATCGGTCGATCCAGGTAAGGCCCCGGTACGCGAAATTGTTGGCGTGGTCGCGGACATGCACTTGATCAGTCTGCGCCTTGCCCCGAAACCGCAGATTTACATTCCTCATCAACAATTCGCCGTTCAGTCGATGTCGATCTTCGTCCGCAGCCAGATGAGCGAATCGGCGTTACTGAGCTCTCTTCGTCGCGCCGCCAATGAAATAGACAAGGCCATTCCGGTATATCGAATGCGCACCCTGCCGGATTACCTTTCCGGATCGATCGCGCAACCGCGTTTGAACGCCATGCTGGTCGGTTTGTTTGCGCTGATTGCGTTGCTTCTTGCGGCCGCGGGAATTTTTGGAGTGATGAGCTACTCGGTCACGCAGCGAACACAGGAAATCGGAATTCGTCTCGCTCTTGGCGCCCAACGCTACGACGTGCTTCGCCTTGTCATTGTTCAGGGGATGCGTTTTGTCGCTGCCGGTCTTGTGCTCGGCTTCATCGGGGTGTTTGCCAGCACCCGATTGCTTCGAAGTCTGCTTTTCGGCATCGGCGCGACCGATCTGCCGACGATGTTTGTCGTCACGTTGATTTTAACCGCCGTGGCGTTCTTCGCCTGCTTCCTGCCGGCACGACGGGCTACCATGGTTGATCCTGTCATTGCCTTACGGAGTGAATAATCATGAGCACGGTGTTCCAGGATTTTCGTTACGCCTTGCGAGTGCTGACCAAACAACCGGCATTCACTCTCATTGCGGTGCTGACCCTCGCGCTCGGGATCGGCGCCAACACTGCCATCTTCAGCATCATCAACTCCGTTCTGCTGCGGCCTCTCCCTTATCCAAACGCCGATCGGATCATGGTATTGAACGAATCGTCCGGGCCAGGCCAGGATTTTTCCGTCGCCCTCCCGGATTATTTTGATTGGAAAAAAGAGACGAAAAGTTTCGCGCATCTTGCTTGCACGCACAAAGAATCGCGCAACTTGAGCGGTATCCCCGGTCGCGATCCGGAGCGCGTCTCGTGCGCATCGGTCACACGCAATTTCTTCGATGTCGTCGGCGTCGCGCCGGACATCGGCCGCGTCTTCAGCGAAGATGAAGACAAACCGGGCGCACCGGCGCTTGCAGTCATCAGCGACCGAGTTTGGCAGCGCGCTTTCAATCGATTGCCGGAAATTCTTGGTCAATCGATCACATTGCACGATCAAAGTTTCACCATCATCGGCGTGATGCCGCCCCACATGACTTCGCCGCAGGACAGCGATGTCTGGCTTTCGTTAGGCCGGCGTAGCAACAACCCAGCCTGGCTCGACCGGTCGCATCACCCGATGATGTACGTCTGGGGCCGCCTCAAACCAAACGTAGATGTCGATCTTGCGCGCAGCGAAATGAAAACCATCGCCGCGCGTTTGGAAAAAGCGTATCCCGACACCAACACTGGCGAGACCGTTGTCGTTACGCCGCTGCTCGAAAATCTCGTCGGAAAATATCGCACGAATCTTGGTCTGTTATTGGGCGCGGTCGCGCTTGTGTTGCTGATCGCGTGCGCGAACCTGGCAAATCTTTTCGCCGCGCGTGGAACCGCGCGCGAGCGCGAGTTCGCCATTCGCGCGGCCGTCGGCGCCAGCCGCGCGCAAATCGTCAGGCAACTTCTGATCGAAAGCTTTGTCATCGCGTTGATCGGCGGCGCGCTCGGCTTTTTCATCGCGCTCTGGGCGCGCGATACACTGTCGATCTTAGCGCCGCAGAACGTGTCTCGCTTCCAGGAGATATCATTCGATGTGCCCGTGCTCATATTCACATTCGCTGTTGCGACCATCACCGCGGTATTGTTCGGCCTATGGCCGGCGTGGCAAACCACTCGCACCGACATGCAGGTGGCGTTGAAAGCCGGTTCCGCCGGCAGCGGCGACGCGCCGTCAACCAAACGCACGCGCGATTGGCTCGTCATCGCGCAGATCGCGCTTACGTTGATGCTGCTCGTCGCGAGCGCTCTCGTGCTGAAGAGTTTTTCGCGCCTGCAATCGCTCTCATTAGGCTACGAACCCCGACATCTTTTCACCGCGCGTTTCGAATTGCCATGGAGGACGTTCAATGATCGCGACAAGATCGACACCATCGCCCGCGCGTTGCTCGACAAAATGCGCGCGGTCCCCGGAATTGAGAATGCAGCACTCAGCTCGAACGGTCCGCTGATGGGCAGCTGGCAAACCGGATTCTGGCGCGAAGGCGTTCCGCAGCCGCCGCCCTCGCAAATGTTGAATGCCGACCTCGAGGTCGTGCGCGGCGATTATTTCGCAACGCTGAAAGTGCCGCTCCTGCGCGGTCGCACATTCAACGAACGCGATACAAAAGACGCTCCGCGCGTCATCGTTGTCGATCAAATGATGGTCGACAAATATTTCCCGAACGAGAACCCGATCGGAAAGCGACTTTTTGTGGACGCGGGGAATGATGAAGAAGGAAATGTCCCGAGCGAAATCATCGGTGTCGTCGCGCCGATGCGCTTCCATGCCATCGACGAAATGGCGCCTTTGCCGGTGATTTACTGCTCGTTAGGCCAAGCGCAACGGCCGAGCCTGACGTTATTCATACGGTCGACAATCGCATCCGCGCAGGTCTCGCGCGCGATTCATGAGGCGATCGTGTCGGTCAACCCCTCGCTGCCATTGTTCGACGTCCGACCGATGAGCGATCGTGTTCGCGAAACCTGGGGCACGCAACGTTTGCTTAGCTTCCTCTTTTCTGTCTTTGCCGGTCTCGCGCTCACACTCGCGACCATCGGTCTCTACGGTTTGCTTGCCTACACGACATTAAAACGGGTCCGCGAAATCGGCATCCGCCTCGCCCTCGGCGCACGACCCGCACAAGTGCGTACGATGATTCTTTCGCACGGTATGCATCTGCTGCTGGTCGGCGCAATTATTGGATTTGTCAGCGCAATCGCATTGTCGAAATTTCTCCAGCGCCTCTTGTTCGAAGCGAATGGCGCCGACGCGGAGGTTTATTTCGGCGTCGGCATCGTAATGCTCGTTGCCACACTGGTGGCATGTTGGATTCCGGCACGTCGCGCCAGCCGGGTCGATCCGATTGTTGCCTTGCGCGAGGATTAATCGCCGAGCACGAAACGGTTTCCTTCACTGTCTTTAAAGATCGCGTAGTAAACAGAACCAAGCGTGTCTCCGCTTTTGGAACGCGTAGTTCGATCCAGCATTGCTTCTCGTCGAACGGCTGATCCGTTATGATGGTGAATCTCAATTTCTCGGTGTAGAAATCGAGCGCACACACCGGGGCCGCCGTGCCGGACCATCCCGTCTTACGACACGGGCGATTGAAACCGACCCGCAGACGTTCAGCGAAGTAATTCCAATCGCCAGTTCACCTTCCCGTCTTCATTAATCTCATTTCAAGCCAGGCGATGCTCGGCGGCGCGCCACGATTCGGCCGTGTGACGCAGCCCGGGTTCAGAAATCGAACGCCTCCGATCGTTTCGTCGCGCGGAACATGAGTATGGCCATGAAGAAGAATGTCGTAATCCCCGGGCGCCCGACGTGGCGGCGGACAAATATGTTCCAATCGAAACCGCATCCCATTTCTCGTTAGGTCGCAAACCAGCGGCCAGTGATAATTGTCATCGCAGTTTCCGCGCACCAGCGTCACCGACGGTCCAACAAACTGTAACTCGTCGAGCACCCATTCGTCGCACACATCACCGAGATGCCAGATCTCATCCGCGCCGCGCGCAAGCTCGCAGATAATCGGCGGCAATTTGTTGTGCGTGTCAGCGATGACCAGCACTTTTGTCATGTCGAGCGAAGCCGAGACACCTCTATTTTCCTTTCAAGAAAGAAATAGTAGAGATTCCTCGACTTCGCTCGGAATGACAAGCCGGGCGACAGGCGCTAGTTTCCTGCCCGTGTCATTCAACAATTTCGATCTTTCCGCTGAAGTGGTGCACGGCGCCCATGCGATGGGTTTTGCCGAGCCGACCCCGATCCAGCTTCGCGCCTTCCCCATTATCCTCGCCGGCAAAGATCTCGTCGGCACTGCCCAAACTGGCACCGGCAAGACCGCCGCCTTCGCTCTGCCGATCCTTACGATACTTGGTCATCACGGGAAATTTCGTTGCCTCGTGCTGGAGCCAACGCGCGAGTTGGCGGCGCAAGTCGAGACGGCTTTTCGTGATTACGGACGTTTCACCGATCTGCGCGCGACCGTAGTCCATGGTGGCGTCGGTTACGGCAAACAACGGCAGGATTTGAAACAGGGTGTCGATGTCGTCATCGCGACGCCGGGTCGATTACTCGATCATCTCGAGCAAGGCACCCTGCATTTTCGCGACGTCACGATTCTGGTGCTCGATGAGGTCGATCGCATGCTCGACATGGGATTTCTGCCGGACGTGCGCCGGATCGTCGAAAAAATCTCGCGCGACCGGCAGACGCTGCTTTTTTCGGCAACCTTGCCGCCTGAGATCGAGCGACTGGCAGCATGGGTGCTGCGCGAACCGGAGTTGGTGGAGATCGGTGTGCGCCGTTCGCCCGCCGAAACCGTCACCCACGCCGTTTATCCGGTGGCCGCCGAACAAAAATTTGATCTGCTCATGGTGCTGCTCGAACGAACCAATTTTGATAGCGCGCTCATTTTTTCGCGGACAAAACACGGTGCCGATCGCATTGCTCACAAACTGAAAAACGGGAACCATTCCGTGGCGGTGTTGCACTCCAATCGCACCCAGCGCGAACGGATCGAAGCACTCGAAGGGTTCAAGAGCGGCAAATACGAAGTGATGGTGGCGACCGATATCGCGGCGCGCGGACTCGACATCGCCGGCGTCAGTCACGTTATCAATTACGATGTGCCGGAGCATCCGGAAGATTATGTCCATCGCATCGGCCGTACCGGTCGCGCCCAAAACGTGGGTGACGCTTTTACCTTGATGAACGG
>QHPN01000155.1 GCA_003219115.1 Verrucomicrobiota bacterium
TTATCCGACCGACTGGGATCCCTACATCGCCGCCCTCAAAGCTGATGGGACGACGGCAAACGATGCCGCCGCCAATGCTGGGCTGCCGACGAGTGCGCTATCGACGAAAATACTGTTGCGCAGTGCGAATGGCCGGGCAATCGGGCTGGATACGCCCCCTGTCATGTTTGCAGATGGCAGTCTCGGCGTGGGCGGCCCGTATGATGGGATTATAACGATAAACTCGCTCAAGCCGGTGCAATTCACGCGTCCCGTGGCGGCGGGTAATTTCGATGCGATAATGTTCACGGAGCACGAAATCGACGAAGTGCTCGGGCTGGGATCCCACCTTGACAGCGTAGCCCCGCAGTATCTTGGCCCCCAGGATTTGTTCACCTGGTCGAGCCTCAACGCTCGCAATACCAGCGCAACTGGCCTGCGTTTCTTCTCCATCGATCGCGGATTCCACAATATCGTTACCCTTAACCAGGACCCGGGTGGCGATTTTGGCGACTTTGCAAGCGACGGCTTTTGCCCGGCAATTCACTTGTATGTGCAGAACGCCTTTAATTGCGCCGGCCAGAGCGCGGACGTTGCCGCATCCTCGCCGGAAGGCATAAGCTTGGACGTTATCGGCTATGACTTAATTCCTGCCAACAGCGTCCTCGGAAATATCTCAACGCGTCTCCCGGTGGGCACCGGGGACAATGTCCTGATCGCAGGATTCATGATTACGGGCAATGCAGCCAAGCAGCTGGTTCTGCGTGCGCTGGGGCCAACTCTGACCCAATTTGGCGTACCCAATGCGATGCAGGATACGACGCTGGAGCTGCACAACTCCGCCGGCGCGGTCATCGGCTTTAACGACGACTGGCAGGACGCCGCTAATGCCCAATCCATCCCGCCAAATCTGCAGCCGCCGAATGACTTTGAATCTGCTATCCTAACGACTCTTAACCCGGGTGCCTATACCGCAATCGTGCGCGGGTTCCACAATAGCACCGGCACAGCCTTGGTGGAAGTTTACGACATGTCTGTGGGTAGCACAGAGCTAAGCAACATTTCGACACGCGGTTTCGTGCAGGCAGGCAATAATGTGATGATTGCCGGTGTGATCGTGCAGTTCCATACCAAGGAGGTGATTGTGCGCGCGCTCGGTCCAACACTGACCGGCTTCGGAGTCAGTAATGCGCTGGCTGACCCCACCCTGGAGCTACGCGACGTTAACGGCACTCTACTTGCATCTAACGATGATTGGAAAAACACTCAGCAAAATGCAATTTCGGGCACGGGTTTGGCGCCACCAAACGATTTGGAATCGGCCATTGTGGGAACGCTGCTGCCGGGAAATTACACCGCAATTGTGCGGGGATTCAATAACACGAGCGGCAACGCTCTGGTAGAGGTCTACGGGCTGAACTGAGCGCATACTGCTGTGGCGGTTGCTGACCATGCCGCATTTTTTCAAAATAGCTGGGTTCATATGAAGCGGTGAGACAGCTCGCGGTGAAGCGCTGTTCGAGCCAACACCATCCGAGGTAAACCCTCGGTCCTACAGCAGTTCCCTCACCGCGGCCTCTGCACCATGGTGATCGGTGATAAGTGAAAAGTTACTTGTGGACGCTGTTTCCGCCTTCACCGGGCCACTTGTCATTCCGAACGAAGTCGAGGAATCTGTGGAGATGGACGAGCAAAGCGACAAAGAAATTGCCAGCAAAAAGCAGCGAGATCAGATGCTGAAACTTGTCGCGAAAGGCTTTTATAACGAGCTCACTAAATACGGCGTTGGCAAGCCAGAGATCATCAGGGTCGCTTCGCACCTGCTTGACAATCTGCTGGCGCAGCAAAAGAAACCTGACAAAGACGTGGGTTACTACAACGGAATCTTTACCCTGGCCTCGGTGAAAGACGAATGGACGGAGCGCAAGCAACTCGCCGTTGAACCCGTGAAACTTCGTCCGTTGCAAAAACAAGTGGTGAGCAAGGTCGTTGGCTGGCTCAAGAATCCGGCCGTGCGTGAAAGCTTCGTCCCGGCGTTTCCGGAAAATGAAAGCAAGCTGCAAGAGTATTTCGCCGAACCAGCGCGGGAATATTTCAGTATCGAGTACAACGGCGAGCCGGTCGGAATTGTGGGCGGCGAAAACATCGACGCCACGACCGGCAAACTCGAGATGAAAAAGCTGGTAGGCGAATCTGGCCTACAAGGCAAAGGAATTGGAAAGCGAGCAACGTTCGGCTTTCTTTACTATACATTCATGATCCGGAATCTGAACAAGGTTTACATTCATTCGCGTGACATCAATATTCGCAATATCAATCTCAACAGCCGATTCGGTTTCGAGCTGGAAGGAGTTTTTCTCGACGAGATCAAAGTTGGCGACAAATGCCAGGACGTAGTCCGTATGGCTTTGTTCAAGCCGCTCTGGTTGCAAATCTTTTCACCCGGTGGCTGAACTCGAACGCATCGAAAACTTCATCGACGGAAAATTCGTCGACCCCCTCGGCGGCAAATATCTCGACAACATCGAACCGGCCACCGGAAAGCCCTATTCGCAGGTCCCTGACAGCGACGCGCGGGACGTGGATCTTGCCGTTGCCGCGGCCGAGAAAGCGTTTGAGGAATGGTCCCGGGCGCCTGCAACGGACCGGTCGCGCATTCTACTGCGCATCGCCGATTTGATCGAGCGCGATCTCGAGCAAGTCGCTCGCGCCGAGTCGATCGATACCGGCAAACCGCTATCACTCGCGCGCAGCCTCGACATTCCACGCGCCGCCAGCAATTTCCGGTTTTTCGCCACCGCAATTCTTCACACCGAATCGGAAGCGCACATCACCGACAATGTCGCGTTCAACTACACGCTGCGTCAGCCACGTGGCATCGCGGGATTAATTTCGCCATGGAACCTGCCGCTTTATTTGCTGAGCTGGAAAATTGCACCCGCTATCGCCGTCGGGAACACCGCCATCGCAAAGCCGAGCGAACTCACGCCCATGACTTCGTTTTTGCTCTGCAAAATCGCACGCGAAGCCGGCCTGCCGAATGGCGTTCTCAATATTGTGCACGGTACCGGACCGAAGGTCGGGGCGCCAATCACGGCGCATCCCAAAGTCACCACCATATCGTTCACGGGTGGCACCGCCACTGGTAAGAAGGTCGCCGAAGCGTGCGCGCCGTTATTTAAAAAAGTTTCGCTCGAGCTCGGCGGAAAAAATCCAAACATCGTCTTCGCCGATGCCGATCTCGACGCGGCGATTGCCGGCAGTGTGCGCTCCTCCTTTGCTAATCAGGGCCAGGTTTGCCTGTGCGGCTCGCGCGTCTTCGTCGAACGATCAGCCTACAACGATTTCGTGAATCGTTTTCTCGATAAAACGTCGCAACTAAGAAGCGGCGATCCACTCGATGACAAGACAGAGCAAGGGGCCATCGTGAGCAAGACTCAGCTCGATAAGGTGATGTTCTACGTCGATCTGGCGCAGAAAGAAGGAGGCCGGATCGCGCTCGGCGGGAACGCCCCGGAACCGATCAACAATCGATGTCGCGACGGATACTTTTTCAAACCGACAGTGATCACCGGATTGCCGGTTTCCTGTCGAACGAACCGCGAAGAAATCTTCGGCCCGGTCGTTACCATCACACCTTTCGACAACGAAGAAGAAGTGATTGGCTATGCTAACGATTGCGAGTACGGTCTGGCCTCAAGCGTCTGGACGCAAAATCTCAATCGCGCCCATCGCGTCGCGGAAAGAATTAATACCGGCACCGTTTGGGTAAACTGCTGGCTCGTGCGCGACCTGCGTGTCCCCTTCGGCGGAATGAAACAAAGCGGCGTCGGACGCGAAGGCGGCGAAGAGGCATTACGTTTCTTCACCGAGCCAAAGAATATCTGCATCGCAAAATAGAGACCTCTGTGATCTAATTCGCACATCGTGACCATAGAGTCCCCAACAAATCGCGGTGGAAACTTAAAGGTTTCCTTCAGGTGCCGATACAGGATCTGGTAGCCAACGATGCCCTGACTTTGAAAGAGGAACCTCGGCGCGAGAACTGAAATCCCCGATATTATTGAAGGCGCTAAACCCTTTGCGAGATAACAATCCAAAGCTGACTTGATCAGCTAACCCGTCGTCGCTGCATTGTCGGCTGATGATGCT
>QHPN01000156.1 GCA_003219115.1 Verrucomicrobiota bacterium
ACAGCCGGATCGCCTATCCGAAGGCGGAAACCAAAACAGCAACGCCCCGCGACGATTCGGTGCGCCCAGACGTGATGGCAACCACACGCAAGCCAGCGAGCGCGCCCCCGGTCTCTGCGGCGTGAACCATGGATCGGCCGCTCCATCGAGCGTGGGACTGCTGATCCACCAATGACTAAAACGCGCCAGCAATTGCGCAATTGGCAAGCCGAAATCGCAATCATTCTCGGGTCGGGCCTGAATTCGATCGTTCAACAGCCGATCGAATCCATCGATTACACCGAGTTTTCCGAACTCCCAAGGGCGCGCGTTCCCGGGCACGCCGGTAAGTTTTCACTCTGCGACGTGTCGGGTAAGAGTGTGATTTTCGCCCAGGGGCGCGTTCACTTGTACGAAGGCTATTCGCCCGCAGAGGTAACCGCGAACGTCCGAACGCTCGCGGACGCCGGCATTATGAAGTTGATCGTCACGAATGCCGCTGGCGGACTAAACGTCAGATTCAGACCAGGCGAATGGATGATAATTAGCGATCATCTCAACCTGACCGGAACGTCTCCGCTAATTGGGAGCGCACAATTTCTTGACTTGAGTAATGCGTACTCGCCGCGATTGCAGAGAGCTTTTCGCGACGCCGCACACCAGATTGGGATCGTACTGCGTCAAGGTGTTTACGCTGCGATGATGGGCCCGCAGTACGAAACTGCGGCCGAGGTCCGGATGTTGCAAAAGCTTGGCGCCAATGCTGTCGGAATGTCCACTGTGCCCGAAGTAATTCAGGCGCGTGCGCTTGGAATGGAAGTGGCGGGATTTTCCTGCATCGCAAATTTGGCGACCGGACTTTCCTCGACAACGCTGAGCCACGAAGAAGTACTGGAAACGGGTCGTAACGCAGCAGCGGATTTTTCGCGGTTGTTGAGTGAAGTGTTGCGGCAACTCTGATAAGGAGTGGCTGTTTCCAAACTGCCGTTTACTTAGTAAGTCGGCGGTTGTGATGCCGGCGCATTAAAAGATCGGCAATTAGAAACGCCGTTCCTTGATGAAGGAAGCGCGCAACCTCACCCTCGGTATCCCACTCGCCAGTTCGAACGACTTCGTTAAGCTACGGCCGAATTTCGATCGGCGTTCCATCGCTCACCGAATTATAAATCTCCTCGATCTCGGAATCCGTGACCGCGATGCAGCCCGCGGTCCAATCGCGCAGCCGATGAGCCGGCCCCAATGCGCCTCGGCCGTTCGGCAAGCCGTGAATCATGATGTCGCCGCCTGGAGACACGCCGGCTTCAGCGGCTCGCGCATTGTCTTCCGCGGCTGGATAAGAAATGTGCAACGCTCGATGGAAAGCACTGTCATGTTTGTGAAAATCAATGATGTAAATTCCTTCCGGTGTCCGCCCATCTCCCTCGCGTTCCTTTGGCTCCATCGGCGAGAAACCGAGGGCAACACGATATTCCTTCAACTTTCGGTCGGCGGAAAACAAAATTAATCGGCGGGCTCCTTTCTCCACCAGGATCCTGTCGGCTTTCGTCGGCGCAGGCGCACTCGGTTTCTGTCGCGTCTCAAAGACGAACACGAGAGTCGCCCCAGCTGCGATTCCAAGCAGCATAAATCCAGATAAGCGGCGAAATTTACTCTCGTGTTCCATGAATAATGTGCCTACGGGTGTATCGAGCAGTCGTGCCGGTCTGGCTCGGACCGCGATGTTAAAGTATCGCGGCGAAGCCGCAATCATTCGGCGTCGGTGCCAGCCGCACTGGCGAATGAGGGAGCGGCCGATTCACCTTGCGCTGATCGCCCGTCGCATTCCGCAGTTAGCTCGATAACGTGTTAGTGAAACGCCCGGTGCGCCACCTAGCTAGTGACCTCGGGCCGTCTCGCCCGCGGCTCGCGGTCTTTTGCCGTCGCGGTCGACGGCTGGGTGACAAATGGCCCACCTTCCATTGGAGCAGCGGAAGTAAACGCGACGTCAGGCATTTCACTCGGCAAACCTTCCAGTGGAAAATCCTTTCTCAGCGGAAAGAATGGATAGCCGTCCCACATCAAAATCCGCCGCAGATCCGGGTGATTGTTGAAACGAATCCCCATCATGTCGTAGATCTCGCGCTCGTGCCAATCCGCGGTTGGCCAAATGTCTGACACGGTGTCGACCGCGCAGACCTCTTCGCTCACTGCGAGTTTTAACCGCAGATGAATGGCAAGTGTCATCGAGTAGAGCTCGTAAACAACTTCGAAGCGCGGTTCCTCGCCCAAATTATCGACGCTGGAAATATCGATCAGATAATCGAACGACAGTTCGTCACGACCGAATTTCGCTACTTCACGCAGATCTTGCGGTTGAATAGTGAACGTGGTCTCGTGCCGAAATTCGATTCGGCTCTGAATTTTTAAGCCGAGCAGCCGGCTCAGCGATTTCAGCAACTCGGGTCCAGTCATCTTAGTCTTGCCGGGCCCTGATTCATGCGAGCGTTCGTTTGGAGGGCGGAGCTCCAACGATGCCTCCACGGACGTACGCACGTACGGGAGGTCGTCTTTGGATTTCCGGCGCCAGTTCGGCCGCGAGTCGAGGTTTCTGGGCCAGGAACGACTGTTCGCCCTCGATCTTTTTCTGCAAACGCATAAGTCCTTCCAGAAGCGCTTCGGGGCGAGGGGGACACCCCGAGATATAAACGTCGACTGGGATCAGTTGATCGATGCCTTGCAGGACGGCGTAGCTTCGATACATCCCGCCGCTCGATGCGCACGCACCCATTGCGATGCACCATTTCGGTTCCGGCATTTGCTCCCAAATCCGTTTTACGGCCAGCGCCATCTTGTAGGTGACGGTGCCGGCGACAATCATGACGTCACATTGTCGTGGAGAAAATCGCATCACTTCGGAGCCGAACCGCGCGATATCGAACCGGGAAGCGGCTGCGGCCATCAATTCAATCGCACAACAGGCCAGACCCATCGGCATGGGCCAGAGCGAGTTCTTCCGCATCCAATTCATCGCCGCATCGAGCTGGGTAAAGATGACGTTGCCCTCAATCTTTGAATCGTAAGCAGCGACTTGCGGCACGCTTCAACACTAACGTGACGGGGTATGCATGCAAGAAATGACGGCACGGCGCTGCCTACTACACGTTTCCAGAAGCCCTTAGTCTGCTTCTTTTTAGCGTCATTTCGCGTGTTTCGTGGGGCTCATCTGGGGCTCAGGATGACCAAGTTACGGGCGAAGAGCGCACAGAAACTGCTACATCGGTGGGCTCGCGGTCTTTGCAATTACGCCTTCCGAATTGTATAGAACGCGCTCGCAGAAAACTGAAATGACCAATTTGACCCGCACACATCTCGATCGACTGGAAAACCAGAGTGTCTTTATTTTTCGCGAGGCCTATCACTCGTTCAAAAACATAGCGATGCCCTGGTCGATGGGGAAGGACTCCAACGTCTTAATCTGGTTAGCATACAAGGCGTTTTTCGGCCGGGTGCCATTTCCGGTTTTGCACATCGATACTACCTACGAGTTTCCGGAGATGCTGGAATTCCGCGAATGGGCTACGGCACATTACAAACTGAATCTCGTGGTGAAGATCAACGAAGAAGCGCGTGCTCGCGGTGTCGGTTACGAGACGCACGATCCGGTGACGGTGACGCACGAGTTGAAAACCATGGCGCTGCAACAAGCGATGGCCCAGTACGGGTGGGACGCGCTCATCACTGGTATCCGGCGCGATGAAGATCCGACCCGGGCCAAGGAGCGCTATTTTTCGCCGCGCAACGCGCAATTTGAATGGGATTACAAGGATCAACCGCCGGAATTCTGGGGACAATTCGCAACTACCACCGCGAAAGGCGAGCACGTGCGGGTGCAACCGCTGCTCGATTGGACCGAGGTCGATATCTGGCGCTACATCCAGCGCGAAAACATTCCGATTCCGAAAATGTATTTTGCAAAAAACGGGCAGCGTTATCGCTCACTCGGGTGCCGCCCGATTACGAAAACGATCAAAAGTAACGCCGACACGATTGACGCCATCATTGCCGAATTAGAAACCACGCGGACGAGCGAGCGCGCGGGTCGGGCGCAGGATCACCATGAGCGGAACGCGATGCAGAAGTTGCGCGCAAAAGGATTTTTATAATTGCAGATTGTGAATGGCGGATGACAACACAAGTAAAGCTGCTCAAAAGAACGCGCCTCGAAAATTTTCAAAAAGAGGCGTCTGAATTTCTCGCTAACACTGAGAATTCAATCAAAACCGGATGTCACCCTCGGCGAAGATGACGAAGCAATCGGACAATCCGCAATCCTCAGACGCCGTGCGTCTGAAAATCGTTTTCGTCGGCCACGTCGATCACGGCAAGTCTACCCTCATCGGTCGCATACTAACTGACACGAATTCGTTGCCCGAAGGGAAACTCGAGCAGGTGAAGCGCGCGTGCGCGGCGGAAAACATGGAGTTCGAGTTCGCGTTCCTGCTCGATGCCTTACTCGAAGAACAGGAGCAAAACATCACCATCGATACCACTCAGATTCCGTTCAAAACCGCGAAACGGAATTACATGATTATCGATGCGCCCGGTCACAAGGAATTTTTGAAAAACATGATCACCGGCGCGGCGAATGCGGACGCGGCCGTGCTTGTGATCGCCGCCAATGAAGGCGTGCAGGAACAATCGAAGCGCCACGCCTATTTGCTGAGCCTGCTCGGTGTGCGGCAGTTCTTCGTCGTGGTCAACAAAATGGACCTCGTCGATTATTCTGAAGCGCGCTTCCGCGAGATCGAAGGCAAATACCGCCAATTTTTGAAGACGCTGAATTTGGAGCCGCGCATTTTGATTCCTGCCTCGGCCCGATTTGGAGAAAACATTACCTCGCCCAGTAAGAAGATGGAGTGGCACAAGGGGCCAACGCTGGCCGATGCGCTTGATGACATGGCGCCACTCGCTCCGCCAGTCGAACTACCGCTGCGATTTTGTGTCCAGGATGTTTACAAATTCGATGAGCGGAGAATCATCGCTGGCCGCATCGAAACCGGAACGCTTCGAGCCGGCGACGAATTGGTGTTCTCACCCGCCAATAAAACTTCGATTGTGCAATCAATCGAGAGTTGGCAACCCAGCGCGGATAATGCTTCGGGTCGTGCCAACAACGAAATGGCCATCGCCGGGGATTCCGTAGGGATCATGCTGCGCGAGCAAATTTTCGTCGAGCGCGGTTACATAGGCTCACACTCGAAAAATGCGCCGATCGAAACGAATCGCTTTCATGCCGATCTTTTCTGGATCGCACGACAGCCCGCACGTTTGTCGCATCTTTACACCGCGCGTTTGGCAACCCAGGA
>QHPN01000157.1 GCA_003219115.1 Verrucomicrobiota bacterium
AGCGAGTGGCACCTGGATCGGTACCGGCAGCCTCGCTACCGCTCGCTCTGGTTACACCGCGACGTTGCTACCCAACGGCAAAGTGCTTGTTGTGGGAGGTGCCAACGGCAACAGCTCCAGCTTCCTCGGGGAACTGGCGAGTGTGGAACTGTACGATCCGGCGAGCGGCACCTGGATGGCCACCGGCAATCTCGGAGTTGCACGCTTCAGTCACACGGCGACGTTGCTGTCCAACGGCCAGGTGCTTGTTGCAGGCGGTGAAGAGAGCAACGGCTTTCTTACGAGCGCGGAATTGTACGATCCGGCGAGCGGAACCTGGATGGCCACCGGCAATCTCGGAGTTGCACGCTTCAGTCACACGGCGACGTTGCTGTCCAACGGCCAGGTGCTTGTTGCAGGCGGTGAAGAGAGCAACGGCTTTCTTACGAGCGCGGAATTGTACGATCCGGCGAGCGGAACTTGGAGTGCGACGGGCAGCCTCGCTGCCGCGCGGTGGGGTCACACGGAGACGTTGCTGCCCAACGGCAAGGTGCTTGTCGCGGGAGGGTTTATCGGTATCAGCACTCTCGTGAGCGCGGAACTCTATGATCCGGCGAGCGGTACCTGGACGGGCACCGGCAGCTTGGGCAGCGCACGCGGTGAGCACACGGCGACGTTGCTGCCCAACGGCAAGGTGCTTCTCGCGGGAGGATCTAACAGCACCGGCGGGCTTGCGAGCGCGGAACTGTTCGATCCAGCGAGCGGAACCTGGAGTGCGACCGGCAACCTCGCCGCCGCGCGGAAGGGTTACACGGCCACGTTGCTTCCCAACGGCAAGGTACTCATCGCAGCAGGAGTGGGCCACAGCGGCGACGTTCTTGCCACTGCGGAACTGTATGACACGCCGGCTTCGCGGCTCGTCAACTTCTCAACCCGCGGTTTTGTCCAGACTGGGACCGAAGTGCTTATAGGTGGCTTCATTGTCACCGGTGCAAGCCCTAAACAAGTCATTCTCCGTGCACTCGGGCCCACCCTGGGCCGGGCGCCGTTTAATGTCCCCAACGCGCTGGCTAATACGGTGCTCGAACTTTACGATGCAAGCAACGTTCTCATTACCTCTAACGACAACTGGGGAAGCGCACCCAACGCCTCCGCTATCAGCGCCAGTGGCTTCGCTCCGCCCAACAACCTTGAATCGGCCATTGTTACTACCCTCAGCCCCGGCAACTACACCGCCGTCGTGCGCGGAGCCAACAACAGCAGCGGCGTTGCGCTGGTTGAAGGCTATGATTTGGACGCCGCGGCCGTAAGCACGTTTGGTAACGTCTCCACCCGCGGCCTTGTCCGGTCGGGCGGCAATGTCATGATTGCAGGGGTGATTGTGCAGGGGCCCGACAGCGAGAACGTGATTATTCGAGGCCTCGGACCCACGTTGGGCCAGCCGCCGTTTAACGTGCCCAACGCTCTGTTGGATCCTGTCCTTGATCTGCGCGACGCCAACGGCAATCCGATGATGACTAACGACAACTGGGGAAGCGCTTCCAATGCTGCTGCCATCAGCAGTAGCGGCTATGCTCCGCCCAATAACCTTGAAGCAGCAATCCTGATTACTCTTGCTCCCGGTAATTATACAGCGATTCTTAGCGGAGTGAATGAGACTTCAGGCGTCGGGTTAGTGGAAGTATACGCTCAGTAGCCGGCAAGCTGGAACGACGTTATAGGCAACACAATGACGTCCTGTGGTTCAACGATAGGACGAAAGTTTTTTAAGACGAAAGTGAAACACTAGCGGGCAATAGCTCTGAAGCAGTTCACGATTAGCCGTCACGCTTCGATGTGTGGCGGCTGATTGTTTCTCCGTCTGCGGGAAGCACGCGCCTCGCGTGTTGGTGATCGCGCTCTCGACGATCGCCAGTCACCAATCAATCAGGACCGAATTTGCTTCGGCGTCTGTTCGCATAATTAGCGGCTCGGCTCACTACCAAAAGCTTCGAATTCCCATCCGCGCGATCGGCGTGTCTTCCAAACTTTTCGCGTAACGAATCGCCAAATCCTGCCAAGTACTTCAGTGAACGGCCAGAAATGATTCCTCACGAAACAGAAGATCAAAGAAGGCCAAAACAACAATACTTAAGCAAAAAGAAAAAACAACTATGAAGACAAAGTTAACGAAGATCATGATGAGTTTCCTGGCCTTCGCCTGTGCGTTGGTGTGCTTGGCTGTCACTATGGCGCCGGGCACATCCGCTACCGCGCGGGCGGCAGCCGACGGAGGGCGAGTTTGCAGCGTGCACATGCTAAGGGGCTTGTATCTGTGGACCTTCGACGGGTACACAAACTTCGGTGGGAACTTCGTACCAACAGCCGTTCTGCAAGGCCTCCAGTTCAACGGAGATGGTACGACGCTCAATACATTCGGCACGGTGAACATCGGGGGCACGATTGTTTTCGACGTCACCGGAGTGGTAGGAAGCTATACTGTCGCGCCGGACTGCACAGGCACACTGTCAATCACCGGCGGTCCAAACTTTAACATATACGTCGGACCGGGTGCACAGAAGGTTTGGACTATCCAGAGTTCCCCCACTCCTGCCAGCACCGGAGTGAGCGTGGGAACGTTGACACGGCTGCCGGAGTAAAAGTTCCTCGGCTGTTGTGGCGAGGCTCGACCTCTGGCCAATTACCGGTTTGGCGCGTTCCATCCGCGCCAAATCCCATCAACCGTGCTCAACAGTAAACGACGCAAATCGATACGGCTAACAGCTTCATAAGACAGTGGTTGTAATTGCTTGTCCTTAGCCCGCGTGGTGGGAAGAGGGTGTTTTGTCCGAAGGCGCGGGCTTGTCTTCCCGCAACCTTTTTGATTGAATGTCAACGTGCCGCCTAATGGTGAGGTCAGTTCGCTGACCGGGACAGCTTATCACGGTCCGACGGCGTTTACTACCACGCAGTGGAGCGTGGTGCTGGAGGCGCAGGGCGAATCCCCAGCGGCGCAGGAAGCACTCGCAAACCTTTGTCGCAAATATTGGCGACCTATTTACAGCTTCGTCCGGCGAAAGGGGATTCGGCCAGAAGAGGCGGAGGATGTCACCCAGGGTTTTTTCGCGCAGCTACTGGAGCGCGGAAGTTTCGGTGCCGTCCGCAAGGAAAAAGGACGGCTTCGTTCTTTTCTGCTTGCGTCGCTGAAATATTTTCTGGTCGACCAACAGCGTCGCGCGATGGCGATCAAACGGGGGAAAGGCCAGCGGCTCATCCCGCTGGAAGAACTGCGGGCTGACGAGCGAATTGATATGGAACCAGCAGATCCAGTAACTGCCGAAATGATTTACGAACGCCGGTGGGCTTTGACGGTTCTTGAGCGCGTGATCAACCGATTAAAAGATGAATATCGCGCGGCAGGTAATGCAGCGTTGTTTGATTCGTTGAAGCAATTGCTGCCGGACGAACCGGGCGCGCCGTCACAGGCGGAGATCGCCGCACGCTTGTGGATGACCGAAAATGCGATCCGACAAGCGTTCTACCGATTTCGGCAACGCTATCAATCCTTATTGCGAGAGGAAATCGCCCACACCGTTGCGACACCTGGCGATATCGAAGATGAGCTGCGCCATCTAATTTCGGTCGTCGAGGCGTAACGCATGGCAAAATTTTACGGAGTACAAAGAGGGAGTGCCGGAGTGGCTCCGACCATGATCAGGGTAATCAGAATTTGTCGGAAGTGCGGCGCAAAGATCTTTTCCGACGCGCCGGAAGGTCTTTGCGCCAAATGTGTGCTGAAAATCGCGCTCGCGATGCCACCGGACGCAGCTGTAGCCGGAGCCGGCGACTCCGGCTGCGTGGAACAACCTGCAGGCGGAGATCGAGCATCAGCGTCACAAGACAAAACAACCGTGCACGCCGCTGAGTTGCTGGGAGAGCTGGGTGATTATGAACTGCTGGACGAAGTTGGTCGCGGCGGTCAGGGCGTGGTATTTCGCGCCCGGCAAAAGAGCCTTAACCGAATCGTTGCATTAAAAGTCATTAGCCTTGGTCAGTGGGCGAGCAAGGCGCATCTCAAGCGTTTTCGCCTTGAAGCAGAAGCCGCGGCGCGTTTGGAGCATCCCGGCATCGTGCCGATTCACGAAGTGGGCGAGCGCGACGGGTCTTGTTACTTCAGCATGAAGTTCGTCGAAGGTGGACAACTCGACGAAGTGGCCAGGCGCGAGCCGATACCGATTCGGCGCGCGGCGGAATTAATCGCGAAGATAGCTCGCACTATTCAGTACGCACATGAGCACGGAATTCTGCATCGCGACATTAAACCGGGAAACATTCTGCTCGATGCAAAAGGCGAACCGCACCTCACTGACTTTGGACTCGCGCGGCTGGTGGAAACCGAGAGCACGATGACGCGCACGCTGGACGTTTTGGGGACACCTAGTTACATGGCGCCAGAGCAAGCAATGGGGAACAATGCGGCAGTCAGCAGCGTCACAGATATCTATGGACTTGGCGCAGTTCTCTACCAATTGCTGACGGGTCAGCCGCCCTTTGCCGGTGGAGCAACCTACGAGACGATCAAGTTATTGCTGGATACCGAGCCGCGGCAACCGCGCCAGTTGAATACGAAAGTCGATCGCGATCTCAGCACGATCTGCCTCAAGTGCCTCGAGAAAGATCCAAAACGCCGTTATTCTTCCGCTCTCGCGCTGGCCGAAGATCTCGAACGTTGGCTCAGGCACGAACCAATTCAGGCGCGACACACCGGCTTTATTGCCCGTGCCAGAAAATGGGTGCGGAGGAAACCAGCTATTGCCGCGTTGATTGGATCGCTGGTTGCTTTGGCAGCAGCCATGGGCTGGAATATCTGGAAGAGCGAAATAATCCGGCATCCGGTAACAACTGGAATCGCCGTGCTGCCGTTTGAAAACCTGAGCGACCAGAAAGAGAACGCGGCTTTTGCCGATGGCGTGCAGGACGACATCTTGACCAAGCTTGCGAAAATCGCCGACCTGAAAGTAATCAGCCGCACCAGCGTCATGCAGTATCGGGGCAGGCAGAATGCGCGGGAGATTGGTGATGCGCTGCGTGTTTCGCACGTATTGGAAGGGAGCGTACGCAGGGACGGAGCCAAGATTCATTTGAATGCGCAGTTGATTGACTCGCGCACTGACACTCACGTATGGGCGGAAGAGTACGATCGCGACCTGCGCGAAATGTTCGCAATCCAAAGCGAGATTGCGCAAAAAATCGCAGACCAACTTCACGCGAAAGTGTCGGCTTCTGAGAAACGGGCCATTGAAGGCAGGGCAACCGCTGACCTCACGGCCTTCGACCTCTACACTCGTGCCAAAAATATTCTTCTCGTGGTGCCCGATCGCACGAAAGCAGAATTACTGGAGGCGGTCAATCTGCTGAATCAGGCTGTTGCGCGTGATCCGTCATTTTTCGATGCCTACTGCCAGCTCGCTTACGCCCACGACTGGTTGTATTTCAGTGGCTATGATCATACATCCGCGCATTTGGCCTCTGCCGAGGCAGCCATTCAGACGGCGGCTCGACTTCGTCCAGACGCAGGTGAAACGCATTTCGCTCGTGCATTGAATCTTTACCGTGGATACCGCGATTATGAAGGGGGTCTCGCTGAACTGGAAGTTGCGCGCCAGAGCCTGCCCAATGATGCGCGGTTATTTGAGCTGAAGGGTTACATTCAGGGGCATCGGGGACAATGGGAAGAATCCATCCCAAATCTCGAGCGCGCGGTTGAGCTCAACCCGCGCAACATGGAAACAAGGGCAGCGATTCTGAACAATTACACATTCTTGCGGCGCTATGCTGACCTAGAATCTGCGCTGGCCCGCACATTGGCCGTTTTTCCGAACGACATGCAGGCGCGGCTGTGGTATCCAGGCTTGGAATTTGCGGCAAAAGCCAACACCCGGCCGTTGCATCAAATGCTCGATTCAATTCGACCCACAAATCCCGCGGCCATGCCGGGCATCGTTGAGACCTGGTTCTTGTGCGCGGTGGCCGAGCGTGACGCCACTGCCGCAAAACATGCTTTAGATGCGGAGGGCGAAGAGCCAATCGAAGAGGACGGGCTTCTTTTTAGTCGCTCGTTCTTAGAAGGCCTTATCGCGCGCATGACAAATGACGAAGCCAAAGCACGGTCGGCTTTTGTTGCTGCACGCGCGGAGCAGGAGAAAATCGTCCAGGCCCAACCCAATGACAGCCGGGCATGGTGCGCGCTTGGTTTGACCGATGCTTATCTGGGGCGGAAAGAGGAAGCACTACGCGAAGGCCGGCGTGCAGTCGAGCTTCTTCCTCCGGAAAAAGATGCACTGGATGGCGTCTGTATGGTGGAATGGTTGGGAGTAATCGCTGCCTGGGTTGGCGATAAAGATTTCGCCTTCGAACAACTGGAGAGAATCATTCGCCTCCCAAGCCCTCTCAGCTATGGCACGCTGAAACTAATGCCGTTCTGGGATCCTCTGCGCGGTGACCCGCGATTTGAGAAACTCCTCGAAGAAGCGAAGCAGCCGGTCGTGGTGAAATAGAGAGACCAATTTCACGAATTCACACGAACCAACTCCAACGGTTGGATTGATGCGGTCCCGAAGTTTGTGACCATTAGTGGAATTTGTGTCTGTCGTCCTTGTTTAATTCTGGGAGATCCGTGACATCGGCGTAATCCGCGATTGTCCGAAGTTCCGAAACTTTCCGCGTAACGCACCGCAAAATTTTACGCAGTACCTGGGTGAACGGCTAGAAATGAATTCTCGCGGTGAGAATTCAAAGAAGGCCA
>QHPN01000158.1 GCA_003219115.1 Verrucomicrobiota bacterium
CGTGGCTTCCGTGGCGTTAGCGCAGTAGATAATGATGATTGGCAATAATTCCGACACCATAACCATCAGTTATTGGCGCGTGTCATATCGTTTGCGAGCCGTAGGGCAAGCGCTCCCGCTTGCCATCATTGATGGGTTCGGCAGCGACCCGATGGCGACGAACAAGTAATTGACTGCGTAGCCCGCCCTCGGAGACGAAACTTGCTCTTTTGCTGCCCCTCAAAGTCGCCGTTGCAACCGCGCTGGCGCACGCGCCCTCGCTTTCGCCAACTTTCCGATGTTGGAAGTTACTTCTTGAGATCAGCAAGAGTGCAAAAAGCTATCTCCCGCTGTATTCGACCAATCACTTCTCACCAATCAGCTTCTCCTTCCCGCTCCTAGCTCCTTGTCCGCCAACGGACGGACTCGCCGTGGCGAACTCCAAGCTCACCTCCAGCCCCGCCACACCAACAAGATAATCACGACACACGCGATCGCTGTAAGAATAACAGTGACGATGACTACTTTATGAATAAACGGGCGGCGGCCAGTAGAAGCGGACCTTTCAACACGCAGTGGTGGCGGCAGGCCAGTGCCCCTTGATGTCGACAGCTGTGCCGACGTCGATCCAGTCGTAAAACCACTTGGCGGGATTGGCCCCCGCCAGCGGCAGGCGAATGCAGCCGTGCGAAGAGGGGCGTCGCGGAACCTTCCGGAATCCATGAATGAAAATGTTGTCGTGCACCTGCACGCTCCACGGCATCGGTGCGTTGTGGTAGAGCCGCGAACGATGCATCCGCGACTTAATTGGTCCAGCCTTGAACTCTCCCGGCGGCGTCTTCTTTCCCTCTCGCCCTGTGCTAATGGGGCTGTCGAGCACGAGCCGCGCTCCTTGATACGCGCGCAGGCGCTGATTCGCCAGATCCACCTCGACGTGTTTATTCGCAAATTGAATGGCAACTTTTTTATGGTCACTCGCGACGAACGCCTGCATTCCGTCATCGCTCCAGGTAATCGTCGCGCCCGCGCTTTGCAATTGATCGAGCGACACCAGTAAGGTCCCGTTTGTGAGCTTTCGAACATATGCGGCATCGAGTAAGTGGCCGTTAAGAGCGATTTGCCGGGATTCTTGATCCAACTGCATCTGCCAGTCGAGGGCTGACGCAATTTCCTCAACAGGAACGAAGAGCATGTGAGGATCCTCGGCGAAACTGATGCCCTCAAGCGATCCGGACGCGGCAGCTCCCAAAGGCGGCGCAGAGATGGTCAACGCCCAAAACAGTGGTCTTAATCTTGCGAGCCAACGCATCTAACGAGAATCGAATCGAGCAGGCCAGGTGGCCGCGAGATGGACGGAAAGGCTGAAGGGTGAGGAAAAGGGAGATTGCGAATCAGTAGCTCGCGCTACTTCTTCGCGAGCTTCGGAGGCAGATGATGTCGGGATCGCGGCGGCCTTTACGGCGGGAGGCACAGAGACTGTGAGTGTGTCTAGGGAAGCCAGGAACTCTGGATGGCAATGCAGAGGGAGATTGGCGCTATCTTCGAGCGACTCGTCCTTCAGCCAGAGCCGAGCCGCTGGGAAGCGGGCTAGACAGACGGGAGGGTCGAGAGATCGACTGAGCGGGAGTGAAGGAGTCAACATTCGAGGTTGAGTTTGTCGCGCGCGCAAATGTCAAATATTAAGATTCGACCCCATCTGCTTCCCCTGAAAGAGCACCGCAAAGCCGAGGAGCAGCAATCCACGATAGCTATCTTAAAATCCGCCGTCGCGGCACAGAGCAAACAGATTCAATCGTTGAATGCGGCTGTTCAGAAGTTGAGCAATCACATGGAAGGGAATGAACCTGGACAATAGATAGTAGATAACTCAGCGCATCCAGGCGGCCAAACAAAGTTTATGTGGAATCTGCTAATTCCATTATAGACTCAAAAAGGCGCGCCCTTAGAGTCGCCGCTGCAACCGTGCTGGCGCACGCGCCCTCGCGTTCGCCAACTTTCCGATGTTGGAAGTTACTTCTTGAGATCAGCAAGAGTGCAAAGTGAGGACTGACCAACCTTCTCTTCCCCCTACCAGGAGCAAAATACAATTAGCTAATCCGCACCGCAGCCGTATAAAGAGCAAAGCGCAGTGTCAATCGACCGTTCGAGTGCGGCTCTTTCGCTCTGCACCAACCAAAGGAAGGAGCTTGTCTATGAACTTGATTCCAACAAATAAGGACACGTTGAAAACGTGGCTCGTCGATCTATCGGGTAACATTGCGGTCTCAGGCGCCGGCGTCGCTTTTCTCGAGGCTCAAATCACTGACCTGGAAAAAAAATGCTTCGTCGAACGCTCCCGTATTGATCAGGAACGCGCCGATGAGAAGGTAAAGAAAGCGCGACGAAAAAGAAAATCCGGGTCCATTGCCGGGCCTTAACGGGTGAGGCGATGATCTATGTTTTCAGTTGAGACTGACAGATCCAAGCGACTTGTCGTGATCAGCGCGGCCGGCCACGTGTCGAAAGAGGAAGTAAAGCATGCAGCAGAGGAGGTGCGGAAAGCGTTGCGGGACGCTGCGCCTGGCATCCGGGTCTTAATCGATTTTCGCTGGCTTGAATCGATGCGGCCTTCTGCTGCTCCCCATATCGCTGAGATTATGGATGCGCTGTCTGCGAAGCAGGTCGCTTCAGTTATCAGGATAATTCCCGGTCCGGGTAAAGACATCGGACTAAATATTCTCTCACAGTTCCACTACAGCCATGACCTTCCGATCTCGACCGTGGAGACGCTGGTAGATGCGCTAGACAGACTGTTGGATCAGAACGCCGAGTGCGAAGAACGGTCAGTAGCGCAGATCGAGCATTAGAAAAAGGTGTAAATGTCATTAGAAGCTTGTCCCGCCTGCGGCTATGCGCTTTCGGTCCTCGACCATCGTTGCCGTCGTTGTGCTACTGCATCGCGGGCACTTCCGCCCTTTGATGCGAAATATTTGCCGCAAATGATAGCCGTCGTGGTGGCCTTAGGTGTTTGCCTTTACTTAATATTCTTCCACTAACGAAAAATTGTCGGCGGGAAGCGAAACAACTTGCTTAGTGGCACGCATGGTATCCAAAAGTTGATTACGTCATTCGACGTTTCAACGCATCTTTAGCCGAGCTTAACAAATTCGAGGGGCTAACCTTCGCGGAGACTTCCCCGACTTGCTTGCTGTGGCGTAGTCTGACGAAGGCCGGTCACGTCGTACCTTGGCGAAGGGGGATCAGCCTTTCAGATTTCAGCGTTTAAGTAAGATGCTGATCGCTGACGCCCGACCTCTGACTTCTGTCCTCTGGTTATGCAGCTCTTTACTCCCAGCTCTGCGGATAGCTGGTTGTGAATTGGCGATTCGGGGAGATCCACACGACCAACGTAAACCGACGGTGTGACAACGTCGATATTCGGCTGATGAAACCGCTAATGCGACCCCGCGTGCTTCCCCGCTTCAACGCTTCAACACTTTACTCTTCCTCTCAACACTCAACAAACGCCAGTCCGGCTCGGACCAACTCTCAACTTTACTGCCTTGTAGTCAGTCGCCTTGCACCGTGGCTGTGAAGACCTCTTCCATGGCAAGAGCGCGGCTGCAGCCACTGATCGGGTCGAGATTACGCCGGCTGTCTGTCCAAACCGGATGCGAGAGGCCGCCGTAAGAGACCAGTCCTTCGTAGTCACCCTGCTGGTTACCGTAGTTAATTCCGTTGCAGGGGAAGACTCCGTCGCAATCGTGCTCGTTAGAGCTCTGATTCGATACGCGCAGATTCGGCAGCCACGACACGCCGCCGTCTTTTGATTGCGCAAGGTAAACGTCAGTCATGTAACGAAAGCCGGTAGTATCATTGCGCGTATCATAGAAGGAGACGTTTACATCGCCCGTGATCGGATCAACTGACATCCAGTGATTGAAACGATCGACACGGATGCCGAGGTGATCTGTCACCGCGGCACGGTGCGACCAGGTACTGCCCTTATCATCGGAGTAGGCGAGGAAGATATTCGTCGTGCCGGCGCCGGTGAGATCCATCCAGGAGCAATAAATCCGCCCCCGATGCGGCCCATTCGATCGATCCACATCGAGCGCCGGATACACGAGCGCCCCGCGGAAAGATTCGGCCGGAATATCGGCGTCAAATGGCAGCCTTTTCGATGCGATGACACGTTGTCCGCCCCACGTTTTGCCGGCGTCGTTCGAGCGATTGAACGCGATCGTGTTGGCTTTGTAATCATTCCAAGCCACGTAGAGCGTGCCATCAGGGCCGACCGTGGGCGACGCGCCAATTGCCTGGCCCGGTCCCTGCGGATCGTCCGCACGCGTCACGGTGAAGCTTGCCCCATGATCGCGCGACGTGCCGACGCGCACTCCGCCGCCGGTAGAACCGCCCACGGCCGCGTCCCATGCAATATAGATGTTGTCGCGGTGCGGGCTCGCGGTGTTCTGATCTGTTGTGATCATTGGTTTATCGTTAAAGTGGTTTCCGCCAGTTTCGAACGAGAAGTAGGTGACAGCAGGATAGGTCTTGCCGCCGTCAGTCGAACGCGCCACGGCCATCTCCGTGCCCTTGACCCCGGCGCCGTTGCCGAAGAAGACCACGATGTAGCCGTAGAAAACATTGCCGCGCGTGTCGAAAGCCAGGCTCGGATCAGAACCGAAATCAATTCCGTTTGTCCCGATTGGCGGCGGCAAAGGCAGATCGACCCCGCCCCAGGCAGTGCCGCCGGTGCTGGAATAGTAGCCGCGCATAGGCAGACGAAAGATTTCATTCGAGCCGGCGGCCAGGTGGTTCGGGTTCGCCGGGTTAATGGTGATGAACGTCTCGCTCTGCGGGCCGCACTCATTCGAAACGTCCACGTTGTCAGCAAAGGTAATTGAATTGGTCTCTTCGCTTCCGCCGAGGGGTGCGTTATGTTTGAGATACTGATATTTGTCCCACCAGGTCGGGTTATTGGGATTATTGGTCCCCGCAAACGTCGCGGGCGCGATCATAGAGAAGACGAAAGCTAGGCTGATTAGGTTGAGTCGCTCATGCATAATTCGTTTTTAACTGGTGCAGTGGAACATTTGATCGTGATCGGCCGACGCCAACGTCCCGGCGCTTGGTGGCACCTAGTTTGATCGTCGCCGATCAGGACAATTGCACAGTTAGCACCTAAAATGACGTTACGGTCAATCTTATTCGCTGGCTGGCGATAAATAGCGCAACCTGCCTCGGCTAATTTCAATCGGCGGACTCTGGGTAAGGCGCGCGTCCACGCGCGTTACGCCGATCCGGCTCGGATCGAGGCGTGTCGGAGTGATGGCGCGATTCTTTGGTTGCGAAGCAATTTGATCGTGCGCGTAGAGCTACCAGCCGCGCGCGAATACGAAGTCAAATTGAAGGCAGAGAAGGAACAGAAAGCCCGCGCTGCAGTTCCGCAGTTTTAAATTCTCATCGCCCTTCCGTATTTTCAGCATTTCAGCTTTTCGGTCTTCTAAGGTCAGTATCGATAGTAAGCTCTGACCGCTTTTGACCCAGCGCTACGTTCCGCCAGCGACGGTGTATCCTTCGTTGCGCAAATCTTCCGCGAGATCCTTCTCCATTTCCGTGGCCGCTTCGAACGGCATCGGATTTAGATGCGCATAAAGTTCCGGCATCAGCCGCACACCGTACTTCCTAACGAGCCGCGCCGCCTTGTACCCGTTCTTGTGATTTTGAAATCGATGATCGACCGGCAAACCGGTCATTCCAACGTAGACAGCGGGCTTTGATGGATCGCGCTCCGGATTACGCTGCAAAATCGACCGATCCTTCAGCGCAGCTTTGGAGAGCAGGACGACGTAAACATTATGATGGAATTCCGGTTCAGCGGATCGAATTCGTCTCCGTTTACGACCACGCATTCGATGACTTTACACTTGGGACGAGCGGAGTTGTATCAGCTACCTTATCGGGGGCGGCCCATTTTGCATTTCACCTGTCGAATTAGGTTTGTGGCTTAGCAGAGCATTTCGCCTGTGTGATGAACGCTTCCATTTTCCGTGGATCTTTAAAGCCGTCACTTGGCTTTGTTCCCGAATTGACGTCTACGCCGAAGGGTTTCACCGCGTCTATCGCCGCTCGCACATTGCCAGCGGAATGAAGGCCGCCGGCGAGCCACACTCGCGCGCTGGAGTAACGGCTTACAATTCTTTGACTGAGTGATCAATCATGCTTCAACCCGGTCCCGTCCACGTGATTGGTTCTGGGATTGAAGGAATCGAGGACGAACCCATCGACCAGGTTCAGGTAAAGTTCTGGAGCGCGACAAGCGACTAACGAGAACTAGGCGAAGCACGGCATCGCCCACGTGAGGCAAATTTATAACGCTTGCTTCGGCGCGGTTCAGCTGCTCACAATTTGGGGTGCGCCTTTCCCTGCTTCTCGTTGTGCTGCTCTTTGCATGCAGTGTCTCGGCGGATGAGCTGACACGCACGGTGCAGGAGCGACTGAAAGCGCTGGGCGCCTATTCAGGACCTCTCGATGGAAATGCGAGTCCGCATTTTACTAGTGCGTTGAAGGCTTACCAGCAGCGGCACAAGTTGCCCCCGACGGGTGTGCTCGATCCTGCGACAGCAAAAGCGCTCGATGACGAGACGGGAATGGCGCTTCCGGGCAGCAGCGGCGCTCCACCATCGGAACCAGCGCAGCAAAGTTCATCTCCGAGCGTCCCGGCTGTGCCGACCTTTGCGCCCGCTTCGCCGCAAGCTGCCCCACCCGAGCCGAGAACGCCGCAACCTTCGCCTGCTGCCAGCTCGCCCTCACCCATGGCGGCCCCGCCGGCACCGAGTGCGAGTTTTAACAACTCGCCATCGCCATCTCTCGAAAGTCCGTTGCCGATACCGACCGCTGCGGCTGCCACTTCGCCGTCGGCTCCTGTGGAACCCCCGCCCCAATTCAGCACCGAGCGCATCACCAAATTCCTTAGGGACTACTTGCACGCCGGTGAAGGCAATTACGTCACGCCGCAGTTGCGCTTCTTCTCCTTCCCGGTGGACTACTTCGCGCACGGCCCAGTGAACCAGCGGTTCGTCCGCAGCGATACGCTTCGTTATGTGCGCCGGTGGCCGCGCCGGCATTACATGTTGACTGAGCCCGTGAAAGTGGCGGCGGTGGATAACCAGACGGCGACCGCCGATTTCACCATTGCCTTTAGCGTACAAAAGGGGAAACGGCGCGCGAACGGACGAACAACCAACCGCGTGACGCTGCGCGAAGTTAAGAGCCAGCTAAAAATTATCGCGATTAAGGAACAGCGAGTGGCTGATTAGCGCGGCCGAACGAAAAGGGTGTAGAGCGGCCCGTGAGGATTGCAGCTCAGCTTTGTGCTGCGAAACGGCGAGGTAAGCGTGCAGCGCCCAGAGCGCGACGGCTGTCGCTGCGCAGGCGGCGAGGCGGCGCGCTGTCGTCGGCGCCAACACGCGAAGATTCAAGATCTGGCGCCGACACGCCATCTCGGCCCCGAACAGCGCGATGAGGAAGACCATTACGATTGCTAAGGGAAGCGCGAGCCAATTAAAATAGAGCGCGCCTGAGAAATCACAGCGCAGCAGTAGATGCAGCGACCGCGTCATTCCACAAAAGAGATAAGGCAGGCCGGTGATCGCTCCGCAGGAGGTGCGCACGGGCAACAATCCTTTTTCAACCTATTTTCACGGTATGGACCGTTTCATCGACGCCGCGGTTGAACAGTTCGCCCACGATCACACCGAGGCGGAGACCGATCTCTATGTGCGCCTTCGCGAAGAGACCTATCGCACCATGGATCGGCCTCAGATGCAGGTCGGTTTGCTTGAGGGACGTTTCTTAAAAATGCTCGTCCGCCTCACCGGCGCCCGAAACATTCTCGAGATCGGAATGTTCACCGGTTACAGCGCGCTCATGATGTCCGAAGCCTTACCCGAAAACGGGCACGTAACCACGTGCGAAATCAATCCGAAAGCTGAAGCGATCGCGAGAAAATATTTCGCGGAGAGCCCTCACGGAAATAAGATCACGATCCGAATGGGACGCGCTTTGGAGACGATCAAAACTTTGTCGGGCCCATTCGATCTCGTCTTCATCGACGCCGACAAACCTAACTACTGCAACTATTACGAAGCCGCCTTTCCATTGGTAAGGCCCGGCGGATTGATTGTCGGCGATAACGTTCTGTGGAGCGGCAAGGTCCTCGACCCCAAAGACGACGACACTCGGGCTATCGTTGCTTTCGACCAGCTGGTGCAAGACGATCCGCGCGTCGAGAACGTCTGCCTGACCGTGCGCGACGGAATGATGCTGGCGTGGAAACGCAAATAGCATCAGCACCAACGACCTGCGAAGGACACCCGGTAGCAAATAACTGTTAACTGATAACTCGCGAGCGTAACCGGACAGTGCGCTAAGGGTCGAAACCCGAAGGGAAGCCCACATGAAGACCGATCCCTTTCGCTTTTCTCGTCGATCTCGCGTTGCGCCAATGCGAAGCGCAACTCAAAGCCGCGAAAGAAAAGAAAGTGCGCGAATCAGTTCCCTAAGTTCTGAAAAAGTGCAAACGAGGAGTGCCCTTTCGGGGAAAAGTCTGGTCAACTGCCCAGCGCCTGGTCATGCTCGGATACATTCTGAAGACAACGACGGAGGAAAATTATGCTTCACTTAATCTGGTACATTCTTGTTGGACTGATCGCGGGGGTGATTGCGAAATCGGTCATGCATGCGCACATGACTATTTTCTGGACCATCGTGCTCGGCATCATCGGATCGATCATCGGCGGCGCAGTCACTCACATGTTTTCACGACCGGCCAATGCGCGATACCATCCGGCTGGTCTCATTTTTTCCACCCTGGGAGCGATTCTGGTTCTCTTCGTTTGCTACAAACTGAAGATCCGTTTCCCCCATGTCTAATGTTGTAGCGGTAGGGCCGGGTACTTCAGGTTCAGGCCTACTTCCTTAGATCGGTTGCGATTGGAAAGCCCGGCCGCTCCTTCACCCGCGTTACGGCGGCAAACTGCGCAAGCACGGATTGAAGGTCCTCCACGATTTGAAACTCGTTCGCTGCCCGCGCTCGCTCGCTCCTACCCTCGTAGTTTTACGTTGATCACTCGCACCGCCCGGTGCTTGCGCCAGCTACCCTAGCTGCGTTGCCGTCTACCCGCGCGATTCCCAATCGCGACGTGTTCTATGTCGTTCATCCCATTCACTCCATTCAGCGGCGATGATGTCGGGATCGACCGCTGGCAGCGCGTTCTGCGGCCGTCAGCTTTACGGCGGGAGGCACCAAGACCCTGAGTGTGTCTAGGGAAGCCGGGCACGGTCGATAGGTAATCGGACGCTTGTCGCGCGTAGTTAGCTCTTCGTCGGTGTAGCTCTGAAATCGCTCACTCTCCGTTCGTTCAAACGATTCGCCCCGGATTTGTCGGGGTTAAAGCGCTCGGATTCTTTTCGTTCGTGGCGCTCACATTCCAAGGTCGCACCATCTTTCCTCGCGCGCACAGGATGGTCGCGGCCATCTCCTGCAACTTGATGATGGCATGTACCTTTTCCGGAAACGGAAGCCGCGCCAGCGTCTGCCGGCGATCTTCCTTCGCCGCGAAAATTCGAACGACTTCTGGGTTCACTCCGTCCATAGCTTCCATTTCTCTTCAAGTTGATGGCGCTTAAGGATGTCGGCAAGAAAGTTCGTGTCCAGCTGCGCCTGCTCGCGCAAAATCCGGACGCGCTCCCGATCCTTGTCGCGGCCTGTTTGCAGACAAATGGCGAGGAGATGTTCGCTTCGCAGCACACGCGCCGGCACATCTTCATACATGATCTCGCGGGCCTGGTTGAGGGCTTCCTCGACTAAAGAGTTATAGGCCGGAAGAAACTGCACCGGGACACCTTCAATCAGCACGCAGTCGTTTTCTTCTGTGTAACCGCGCGCGCGCAGCGCTTCGTAAAGGGAACTGAGTGTAAGCAAGCCACCGGGCGTCCGCGGCAGAACAACAAAGATATCGAGATCAAAGGTGAGGACGGGCTCGGTATAAAATGTTGCGCCCATTGCGCCGCCGATCGCGTACCGGGTCAAGACGCCATCGCGTTCCAGGTCATTGAGCAGCTGTAAAGTGCGCTTCACACGAGATGAATAACCGATTCAGTGTTTTAAGTCATTCGCGATCGCAGTGAACTGTTGAAGCGCAGCTTGCAAATCCTCCACAATTTCCGCTCCAATCACCGAGTCATAGCTGAACGCACTGGAGAGATTATTGTTCCTTTTTTAAGTCGCTAGCTATTTCGGCGAAACTCAGCGAGGGCCGCTTGAACCTGATAACCGACAACACTTAACAGATAACTCGCGAGCTTCGCTCGTTTGCTTATGCAAAAAGTCAGGACTGACCCGTTTTCCCTTTCTGAGGTGAGACGACACAAAAATCTTTTCCTCGGGCTTCGTTAAACACGGTGTTGTTGAGAGCGCCAGAAATAGTTTTAGCAGAAAAAGGATTTGACAGTCGCGAGGACTAATTTCTAAAGTCCGCTTGGATGACCGAGTCGAATGGCCGATCCACTAGCATGCCAATTTCTGATGGGATTTTTATCAACGAGACGTGTCGCGACGAGCGCACCCGCGAAGACACAAACCGATATGAACTCAACACTCCGTTCTAAGCAACAACGTTTGTCGGTGGCATTAGCTATCATCGTTCCTCTGGTGCTTGTGTCGCTTGGCTATCTAGGAGCCCAGCAACCATCGGCAATTACATTGCCACTAAAAGTCGATAGCGATCTGAGCGGGATCAGCCTTGAGCTGACATCCGTGCAGAAAACAATCGATACGATCACGATCCG
>QHPN01000159.1 GCA_003219115.1 Verrucomicrobiota bacterium
ACAAAAACACAACGCGGGCACCAGCTTCATAAGCTTTAGCTCGTTGTAATTGGGACGGCTTTCGCGGTGTGAAAACGCGCCTCAAATTCCGTCCAATCATTTCCCGATCGAACCAATCTTAAATCGCCGCCATGTAATCGGGCGAGTTCTCGCGCCAAATTCAAACCAAGTCCATGGCCGGCCACGGTTGTGCCAGAATCATGATAGAACCGCTCGAAAATGTGTTGTTGTGCGGGCGGAGCGATAGCATGCCCGGTATTGCCGATTGTCAGAATCACGTCGCTGTTCTGCTGTCGCGTCAGCACCCGGATGCGACCGCCCGGGCGATTGTATTTGCGCGCGTTTTCCAAAAGGTTTTGCACAATGAGGGAGGTATATCGTTTCTCGCCCGCAATAACTAAACTCTCCGGAAATTCCTTCTCGATTGCGACCTCGAACGCATCCGGCAACGCGGCCAAATCCTCGAGCCACTCCTCGATCAGTCGAACCAGATTTACCGGTTGAGAATCGATTTTGAGGTGACCGGCATCCATCCGGGACAAAAGCAGCAAGTCATCGATCACACTGGTTAACCGGCGTGTCTGATGCAGCAGGGCAGAGAGTTCGTCGTAGACTTCCGGCTGGAAATCCTCGCGCGCCAACAACGATTCAATTCCAGTACGAAGAACCGTTACCGGGCTTTTTAACTGGTGAGAAGCGTCAGCCGAGTAGCGTGAGGTTCTCTCTAACTCCTCGCTGGTGGATTCCAGGGCGGCTTCCGCGCGCTGGCGTTGCGCGCGGTTTTCTTCCGAATCGAGCGCGAGTTGTTCCACCGGCTGGGCGAGACGCACGGCCACGAAACGACTGGCCACGAATCCACCTAGCAGGAGCAAGGCACCCGCGCCCCCAATTTGCCAGCGCAGCCGATGCTGTCGGGCAATCGACTCGGTGAGTGGATAGATGCAAACCTGGTAGGCAGGCGCGAAAGGTGAATCGGCGTTGAGCCGCTCATAGAACAAAAACTGGGTGTCGCCGTCCACCGTCACGGTGAAACTCCCTTTGGTTCGGTCACCAGCGGCAATAGCCTGTGTGACTTCGTGGCTGAGCGTTTTCCGCGAAGAGGCCGGTAGCAGCGCCAGGTGCAGTGCGCCGTCGATCAAGATTCCGCTTCTCATACCTGCGCGCGCGTGAGCTCCGCTAAGCTCGAAGGGCCTGAATCCCACCACTAACGCCGCAATAATCTCGTTGGTTTCACTGGAAAAAATCGGGACGAATATCACTTCGTCCACGGCTGGTTGCACCGTGGTCCCCTTTTCCGCCAGATAAGCAGTTTGCTGCGTTTCAGGTAACTTTTTCATGGCAAGTCGCTCTTCGTCGGCAGGTGCGAGCTCACCAACTTCCGTCGGATTCGGCGGCGGGAGAACCGCACCATCGACGTTGAGAAACCGATAAAATCTCGCGTGGAGCGAACCGGCCGCTTGTTCGGCTGGTTGTTGTTCAGTTTGCATCAGGTCCCCCAATTCGTCTTTCGCGCTCGGATAAAGCAAATCGAGAGCGTTATCTTCTAACGCGGCGTGGAGACGCGGTTTTGCCGCGAGTCGGCGGCAACGTTCCTGTAGCGCCGCGTTACGTAATTGCTGAACTCGATGCAACCATGATAGCTCGGCTTCAAAACTTTGTTTCAGATCCCGCTGTGCCGTTGCCGCAATATTTCGTTGCGTGAAATAAAGTCCAAGAATCGTTAGGGCCGAGGCGACCAGCATCATCGCCGCCAGTACCTTCGTGCGAAAGCTTGTCGCAGCGCCACGCCCGGGTCCGGATGACGGTATCATGGAAAATCGACGTGCACCGTCGCGCCGTCTTTTAAGTCAATCGGTTGCTCCCGCGTCGTCTTGCTATCGATCCAGGCCTTGAGCAGATAGTGACCGGAAGGAAGCCCGCTCAATCGAAACCGCCCGTTCGTATCCGTGGTCACAAAATATGGCGTCTCGAGAACGAGAATGAGACCGCGCATATGTTCGTGAATGTCGCAGCGCAACGTCACCAACCCTGGCGTGTCAAAGACCTTCGACGGGATCGGCCGCTCATCCGGCCGATAGCGCCCTAAATCGAACCGCTTTGCCGGTGAATACGAAAAGACGCTATGGTAGGTGTCGTCGAAGTTCGGGAATTCTATCTTTGTTCCGACACGCACCGGCAGGAGTGCGGGAAGAAAGGTCAAGTCCTTTTGCGCAACCTCTTTCGTTATCGACGCAGCGGGCTTCGGAAAGTGACCTTCCAGGTAAACTACTGCCAACGGCGGCTGGGTCTTAAGGACGTTGCCCGTCGTGACGATCTCGTAGCGCTTGGCCATGACGGGCGCGACGTGTGATTCCGGTAATTGCACGCGCCCTTCGACGACCGCGTCGGCAAAGATCGAAATGGGGAAGACGGTGTTAAACAAAAGAATCCAGCGCAAACCCATTGTCGGTTAATTTAGCAGCCTTGACTGGGAGGGGCGACTTCCAAGTCGCCGTGTCGCAAGTGGACGACTTGGAAGTCGCCCCTGCGAGTCAGATGCTACAAAACGTTAACGCTTCTTTCGTACCCGATACCTTAAAAAACATTCGTCACCGACGACTCGCATCTCTTTCAACGAACAACGAACACTGCGCGGAAGAAAATCCATATCGGTGCCAGTAAGGGTCGGCGCGTTTTTTCCGCCAAAAAGAAACGGCGCGATCGTCAGATTCAGCTGATCGACCAATCCCTGCTCGAGCAATGAGCGAAACAACGCCGGGCCGCCTTCACAGGCAACATGCTTCACCTTGTAATCGTAGCGCAGCTCCTGCAACATCCAGCGCAGATCAACTCGGCGCGCCTGACTGAGATAAAGCGTCGCTTTCTCGCGCAGCTGTTCCCGCGTGGGGCGAGGCATTCGGGTCGTGGAAAAAATTATAATGGGGGCGAAGTCTGTCTCGAAAATCTTCAAACGGGGATTGATCAGGCCTTTGTTGGAAACAATCACCCGCAACGGATAAGGAGCTTGCCCCCGCGCGATTCGTTCCTGACGTAACGCCTCCTGTGGAATTCCCAATCGGACGTTGTCGTTCTCCATTGTTCCGTGACCAACGAGAACGGCGTCGCCCAGCGCGCGTTGTCGAATAAGATGCGCTTTGTCTTCCCGGGAAGTGAAATCGACCGCGGAATAATTTTTTGTCGTAACTTTGCCATCAACCGTCATGGCGAAGGTGACGGCGACAAATGGAAGTTGAATGTGGGAGGGGCCTCGCCGCGACGAACTGGAAGAAGATCGGGGCACTGAGGCCCCTCCCACATTACGCACACGCGGCATTCTCTGAACTTGACTGGTTAAACCACTCAAGTTGCCGCCCGATTTTGGCGTCCCTGGCAAATTATTCTGTGCGGCCGATTTCATGCTCGAGCGTCGCCATTTCCGTTTCCATTTCACGCATGGGCACATGACGCGCCTCGCCGCTCGGTTTGTAGAAGAAGTAAACAATACCGCCGGGCACGCAGCAGAAAAATATTATCAGAAACCCCATCGTGCCGATGAGCTTCGAAACCGCGACAGAGGCATGACAAACGTTGTGCAGCATGACCTGCAAGATCTGTTCGCGCAGACCGAGCCCGGCGAAACTAATTGGCAGAGCGGTTATGGTGCGTTCGATCGGCAAGACGGCGAAGAAATCGAGCACTTTCACGCCTTCCGGAAATGCCGAGGGCACGTCGAAGGCGTAGGCTACGCAAAGGAACGTAGTGAAGGTTGCAAGGTGCGCTCCCAGCGACGCGCCGAACGCGACGAAGGTGGCGATCCAGTGCCGCGCATAAAGATGGTAAGCCGCAGAAACCTCAATCAATTTTTCGCGGCCGGGAAATTTGTCAGGCAACCAGTGAAAAAGATTGAAGCCACTGACGATGAAACTGGTGAGCAATGCAGTGATCGAGCTGCCCAGAAGAAACAGCAATATCCAAAGCAATCGCCGCGTCTCTGGAGTCTTTGACAAGATGTCGAAGCGCAGACTGATCAGAGTTACCGTGATCGCTACCAGCGCCACTAAACCAATGAGCCGGTCGAACACGACCGCGAGCAACGCCCCCGCTTTTTTATCCGGGGTTTCTTTGAGCAAAAGATAGCTCTTAATAATGTCGCCGCCGGTTCCACCGGGTAGAAATTGATTGTAAAACATGCCGATCAGAAACAGCCCGGCGATTCGTGGAAAACTGAGGTGGATCTTTTGCACTCTGAGCAAGACTTGCCAGCGAAAGGCGGCAAAAATCTCGACCAATAAATAGGAGAATATTCCGACGACGACCCAGCGATAATTGGCGGTGCGCAGCGCCTCTGCCATTTTGGCTCGCTGATTCGGGTCGTGAAAAACCCAGATTAACATGCCGACGGTGACGGCCATTTGGACAGCTGTGATCAGGACCTTTTTCATTCGCCGAAACGTTCCTTCCAAATCCCGCGCGACTGAATGACCTCTTCGGACGATAAACGGGGGCTGAGCTCCCAGACGATCTGGCAATTTTCCGGCAGCAGCCGGGTGAGAGGTTCCAGTTTCATATCGCCGAGAAAAGGCGGCTGGTGGTCCTGCCCCGGCCAGTTCACATCCTGCATGTGACACCCGATCGTACGGTGAGCAATTGTCCTAAGCCATTCGGCATGATCAAGAAATCCAAGATTTTCCTTAATTTGGATATGTCCCATGTCGTGCCAATAACCGACGTGCGGCGCGGCGATTTCATCGAGCAATTGTGGGATCTCCCGC
>QHPN01000160.1 GCA_003219115.1 Verrucomicrobiota bacterium
GCGCACGAAACTTTCGTAAAAATTCAGCGGAAAATTTAATATCCCCGTAATAAGAGCAAACCCAATTGCGTAAATGCCAGCCTGAATTGGCCTAAATCTCGTTAGTCTGGCAGCCAGATCCCGGATTCGTGCGGAAAGCCTGGTGGTCAGGAGGAGCAAGGCAATCGCGGCAGTAAGCAGAAAATTCCAAAGAATCAGCCAATAACCGCCTTCGAAATATGCATTTGAGCGCGCTTTTTCATCCGGCGGGATGGTGTCAAGCCAGGCGCGCGTCGCTGCCGCCGGATCAGTGATACCGGTGGGAATCGCCACCGGACCAGGCGAAGGGCTTGGAGTTTCCTGCGCGGACAGGCTGCTTGAGGAACAAGCGAGCGCAATCATAAAAATGGTGAGGCGAACGATCATTTTGAAAGTCTGGCGCGATTAGCTTGGACTGGAAAGCCTGTTTCGCGCAGAAAATCTCGCACGAGCGCAACTTTTTCGTCGACGATTCCCGTCATTTAGCTTTTTCTTGAGTTGTGAAGGTGACCCTCCTTGTGATTTGGCTTTTTGCCGTCAACCTGCTCGCACAAAATTTCGATCCGGCTCTTTGCGGACCGTATCCGAAAACCTACAAGGAAATTGTCTGGAACTGGCTCCAAGGAATGCTGCTCGACGCCGACAGCGCGAAAATTGAATGGCAAGGCGATCCGAAGCCGGCCGATCTGGGTAAGAATGGTGAGCACATTTACGGGTGGCTGGTCGAGTTTCGAGTGAACTCGCGCAATCGCTTTGGCCAATACACAGGCAAACAATCTCATGGCGCATTGATCCGTGACAATCAGGTGATTAAGGGAACCGGATTCGGTTACGGGCACTGATTTCGAATAACGGCCACGATGTCCATTCGTCCCATGGGCGGGATGGCCGTGCTACAGGAAAGAAAGCTTGGCAAAGAGCAGAAGGCCGTCACATAATGTTATTTCACATTGACCCTGGCGCTCTGTCGCCATCTTAGGGACGCCCCGACAGAGCGGGGCGACTACAACCGCCGAATCTGAACAATGACCAAATACTCGTTAGCAACAAAACGCTCTGACGACTTGCCGAAGCGTCCGCGCCAGGCATCCGAGGGCGGGCAAGCGCTGGTTTTTATTATCATCGTTATCGCCGTCATTGCCGCCGGGCTGTTTTTTCTCAACAGCATGCGGAAGGACGCGAAAGTCGAAGGCGAACGTTTCGCTCATGAAATAATCGAAAAGTGCGCTTTCCAGCACGATGTAAAATGGCTCCACGGCAAGGTTGCCTCAGATCGCCGAGTGGCCATACCGCCGGCGATGGATGATCAGTTCATCTATTACCTGACCAAACTCGGCGTCCCCGATCGCAACTATACTCTGTCCGGTCAGTTGGAGTTTGACAGTTACTTCGTTTCGCCGCACGGCAGTTACAAAACGATCCTCACTTATCCCGCCCAGCATGCGACCGTGAACTTTACCATTGCGCGCCCGAGCGGTATCTGGTTGATCACCGATTTTGGCGTCACCTACGAGCGCCCGCCGGAATAGGGCGGACGGCTTACGCCAGCAACTTTTCCAATTGATCAACACATAGCTGCGACCATGTCTCCAGCGTAGCTCGACGCTTCAGTAATGCTTCGCGAGCGAGAAATTCCAGGTTCGTAATCATTGCCTCGCGTTTCTCGACTTTTGGTTCATCGAGTTTGAAAACATGCACCACTCCGAGATGAACACGGCCGACTTCGGTGGCATCATCGTTCAATAGCGCGACAATGCGATTGTCGAAGGTTGTTTCGATTCGAATCTCTTCGTTCACTTCGCGTTGAACCCCGGCCCGATAAGCTTCCTCGTCCCAGGCAAACAACGATTCGTCGGTGTCGTTCATGTGTCCGCCGATTCCGATTGATCCCTTTGCGGCCAATCGTTGCTCGCCCGCCTTTTTTCCGCGCACATAATAGAGAACACGATCGCGGTGGGCGACGATGACATAGGGAATAATTTGTTTGTGGGTCGGATCGTTCTCAGCAGCGGCACGCGGCAAAAAGAAATTGTTCCCACGAGACAGAAGCGCTCTGAGATAACGCTGTGGATCGAAGGTTAATCCCTGAAACGCGCCCAGCTCATCAAACAGGCTGCGTTTGACGACCAGGATGTTTTCACTCGGCAAATTCACACTTCCGGGCACGAGCGCTAAAATGAAAACGTAAACCCAACCTGTGGCCCAAAAAGATTCAGGCTGGGGTTCGGATCAGTCTGGCCGGCATTAGAAAGATGTTGGTAGAGCACTCCGAGCTGGCCGCTAAAACGGTCACTGAACTGATACGACAAGCCGGCGGCACTTAACACATTGAAAGTGAAATCCTGTCCCTGCCCGCCGAATCTCTCGGGCTGGCTGTCGATGAAACCCAACCCGAGTCCGCCGGAAAAATAGGGTATGATACGGCTGCCCGGCCGGACAAAGTTGTAACGTAATCCCAGGTTCATTCCGAAGTAATGATTCTCGATCCCGCGAATGATTGGCTCGGCCAGGAAACTCAGGTAAACCTGATTGTAACCTCGAAAAAATCCCCCGCGGTCGAGATAATCGCCCCAGCGAACGCGCGCGGTTAGAAAATTCGCGCTGATCTGGTAATTGGCAGGCGGATTGATTGCCCCAAACAGGTACGCGGTCTCCAGTGCGAAATCGAACCGAGGCGGTTCTTCCGAAACAGTGGAACGTACTGCGCCGTCGCTTCCGGCGAAGACGCACTGCGTAGTCGCCACGAACAGCCCGAAAATTATCCCCGACCGCCGTTTCATGAGCCGTTCACGATAAAAGGGACGACATTGTTTGCAATCGCTGCCCCGTAGCCGCGGTTTGTTGGCCGCGGCATTTTAGCCGATTGCCACTCTGTTTTGCCGGGATCACCGATCCCGGCTACAACATCCAATCGGACAAGTCCCGCGGTAGTGGACTCGACCAGTCGCGCTCGTCATCAATACGCAATCGCGAAGCGTGCAACGCATGTCGCTCGAGCAACAACCTGCTCGCTAATTCATTTGTCCAGCCAGTTTCAATAAACCGAAGATACAAACTTTCATCCGGTCCGTAGATTTTGTCGCCAACTATCGGATGCCCCAGCGACGCGAGGTGCACGCGAATTTGGTGTGTCCGCCCGGTTGACGGGTGCGCCTTCAGCAACGAAAACGATTCGCCGTTTGTCATGTGTTTACGGAACCGCCGCAAAACCTCAAATTCAGTCACGGCTTCCGCGCCGCGCGGGTGGATCGTTTGCTTCAAATAAATTTTTGACCGTTCGACCTCGCCCTGCCGGACAAGCGGCGCGTCGACCGTTTTGCTTTCCCAATGGGGCCAGCCCCAGACAATTGCGTGGTATTCCTTGGTTACCCGACGCGCGTGCATGCAAAGCCCGAACTCACGCGCCGCGGCCGTCGTCTTTGCAACCAAGACAACGCCGCTGGTCTCCCGATCGAGCCGATTAACAATGGATATCTGCCCACCGGCGGCGATCTCAAAGGCGAGCAAGTGGCGTAATTCCGACCAAAGCGTCGCGGTGCCATCCGGCTTGGAGGGGTGCACGAGCAAGAGCGGCGGCTTATCGACGACGATGTACTCGTCCGTCTCGTCGATTGTTTTGAAATCGCGCCGCTCGCGACGGCGAGCGTTTGAAAGTGCAGTCTCGCTCATCCAGCCGATTAAAGTAGCACAGGCATCCAATACCGCTGAACGAGGGCGACCCATTGTCGGTGCATTTCGCGCCTTGACCTGCTTGGCGAACGCGGTTTACCTAGCGGCTTAATCATCCGCCACGCCGTGGAACTTAAAGATATCAAAGCCATCATCGATTTGATGCGGAAAAACGACCTTTCCGTGTTCGAAATGGAGAAGGACGGGTTCCGCTTGAAATTGCAAAAAGGAATTAGCGAGCAACCAATTTCGATGATCCCGGCGTCAAGCGCGTCTGCAGTGCAAAACGGACCGACAAATGCCGTCGCATCCCCGCCGGCTGCCGCCGCGCCGCCGCCACAGACATCGCATTTGCGTGATATCGTTTCGCCGATGGTAGGGACATTTTATCGGGCGGCTTCGCCCGACGCGCCTCCGTTTGTCGAGGTCGGCACGGAAGTCACGGAAGAAACGGTCGTCTGCATTATCGAAGCGATGAAAGTGATGAATGAAATCAAGGCCGAGACTAATGGGGTGATCGCGGAGATCGTGGCGGAGAACAGTAAGCCGGTGCAATTTGGCCAGGTATTGTATCGGGTGCGATGAAGCGCATTTGTAGGGCGGGCGCTCCGCCTGCCCAATGGCGGCTTGGCTATCAAAGCCGGCAAGCAGAGTGCTTGCCCTACAATCATGTTTGAGAAAGTTTTAATCGCGAATCGTGGCGAAATCGCCTTGCGTGTCATTCGCGCTTGCCGGGAACTCGGCATCCGCACTCTCGCGATCTACTCGGAAGCCGATGTGGATTCACTCCACGTGCAACTGGCAGATGAAGCAATCTGTATTGGCGCGCCGCCGAGCTCGGAAAGTTATTTGAAAATCGATCGCATCATGAGTGCAGCGGAAGTGGGGGATGTCGATGCGATCCACCCCGGTTATGGATTCCTGGCAGAGAACGCGCACTTCGCCGAGGTGTGCGAAAGCTGCAACATTAACTTTATCGGGCCGCCAGCCAGCGCCATGCGCAAGATGAGCGACAAGAATTTGGCGCGCCAATATGCGCGTAAAGCCGGTGTGCCGGTTACCCCGGGAAGCGACGACATCGTTCCTGATGAAAACGACGCGCTCAAAGTGGCGAAAAAAATTGGCTACCCGGTAATGATCAAGGCGGTAGCAGGAGGCGGTGGACGCGGTATGCGGGTGGCCCACAACGACGCCTCATTTGTGCCGGCGTTCCACGCTGCGCGCATGGAAGCGGAGAATGCTTTCGGCAACCCCGCTGTTTATATCGAAAAACTCATCGTCAACCCGCACCACATCGAATTTCAAATCGTGGCGGACAAGCATGGTCACATCGTGCATTTAGGTGAACGCGATTGCTCCATCCAGCGGCGCAACCAAAAAGTGATTGAGGAGTGTCCATCGCCCTTAATGACCGATGGGCTGCGCAAGAAAATGGGACACGCCTGTGTGAAACTTGCACACGCCGTCGGTTATCAAAATGCCGGGACGATGGAATTCCTCGTCGATAGCTCCGGTCATTTCTATTTCATGGAAATGAACACCCGCATCCAGGTCGAGCATACGATTACGGAGGAGGTTTACGGTTGCGACCTGGTGAAGGAACAGATTCGCATCGCCGCCGGCGAACGTCTCTCCAAACATGTTGCCCACGCCTCGCCGCGACTACATGCGATCCAATGCCGGATCAACGCCGAAGACCCGGCCAGGAATTTCCAGTCCTCACCGGGGAAAATTGCATTTTATTACGCGCCGGGTGGACGCGGTATTAGGGTCGATTCGCACGCCTACACCGGTTACGTTGTTCCGCCGTACTACGACTCGTTAATCGCAAAGCTGATCGCGGTCGGGGCATCACGGGGATCCGCGATCGATCGAATGCGGCGCGCCTTGGACGAATACTACATCACCGGTATCAAGACCACTGTCGGATTTCACGGCGCCATTATGCGGAGCATGGAATTTCGCCAGGGGAAATACGACACCGGCTTCGTCGAGCGGTTAATGTCATCGGACAACTTCGAATTGATCGCAACCCCCGGCCGCCTGCACGAATAAAGTGCGCTCGCCAGCGGACGCCCTTCTTTATGCCATCATCGATCTCGGCTACGTCAGTCCTGAGAATGCGCCGGGCATTCTAGAGAAATTGATCGCAGGGGGAATCGACATGGTGCAATTGCGCGGCAAAAACTCCAGTATTGATGAATTGAGCTTACTCGCCGAAAAACTTTTGCGATTAACCACCCTGGCAGAAATTCCGCTCATCGCTAATGACCACGCTCAGATCGCACAGCGCGTGGATGTGCAGGGCGTCCATGTGGGTCAGGACGACGAATCGATTGAAACCGTTCGCGCGCAGGTGGAGCGGCCAATTATTGTCGGCAAATCAACCCACAGCGTGGAACAAGCCACTCCTGCCGAGGGCGAAGGCGCAGATTACATCGGCTTCGGTCCAATTTTTCCCACGCCGACGAAACCTGATTATCCGCCCATCGGGCCCTCGCAAATCCACGAAGTTCGCAAAGGCGTTTCCATTCCCATTTTTTGCATCGGCGGAATCAAATTGGAAAGTCTCGGGCAGGTACTCGCCGCTGGTGCGAAGCGTGTCGTCATTGTCTCCGGCTTGTTGCAAGCGAGCGACATTGTTGGTTACACTCGTGCCTGTAAAAAATTAGTCACCGATCTTCGCCTGTGATTTCTGGCCTCTGACTTTATGTCTCTGCTCGTAGTCGGTTCCATTGCGCTCGATACGGTCAAGACTCCGGTCGAGGAACACACCGACCTAATGGGTGGTTCGGCATCGTATGCCGCTCTTGGCG
>QHPN01000065.1 GCA_003219115.1 Verrucomicrobiota bacterium
GTCCCTACAGCGTCATTCAGGCTGTAGGCCTTTTTCCGGTCCACCTGCTCGGCGGAAGCGCGATATCTTTTTGAGCGATCTTGTTGCATGATTTTGTGCAGTCCAAACGAGCCGCAGCTCTCCTGCTAATTCTGTAGCGGCGGTCTATGACCGCCGAACAGGGCGACCAAGCTAGCGCCTGTGCGCAACTTGTCAAAGGCCGGATCCCGCGCTGAGCTGTAGCCACGGCGCTTTCTCGCCGTGCCCGCCCCGACTGAGTGGGCGGCTACATCAGAAATCAGCGCCCATCTCCTCCAACACGTCCCGCGCCGCTGTCTTCGTCGGTGCCGCCGTCGCCGGCCCATTCCGAATAATCTTTCCTTCCTTCATCACAAACGAAACGCGTTCCGTTGCGGTGATGTCCTGCGTCGGATCGCCGGGCATGGCGATGATATCGGCCAGCTTTCCCTTTTCAAGCGTGCCGAGTTTCTGCGAAACACCAAGCAATTCGGCATCATTGGCGGTCGCGCTTTTTAACGCATCGATCGGCGGCATTCCCAGGTCCGTCATCAATTTGAATTCCTTTGCATTCTGACCATGCGGGAAAACGGCGGCATCCGTGCCGAAGGAAATTTTCACCCCGATCTTGAGTGCGTTTCGAAACATGTCAGAACGCGTGTTGAACGCCGCCAAAGCCTTCGCCTGCAAGGCCGGCGGGTAACTATCGAGTTTGCCCTTGATATATTCTCCGGCCAACAAGGTCGGAGTCAGGAATGTTCCCTTGTTTTTCATCAGCGTTAGTGTTTCCGGTTTCAAGAACGAACCGTGCTCGATCGAATCCGCACCGGCTTCGATCGCTTCGCGGCCCGCCTGATCGCCATGGCAATGCACCGCCACTTTTTTCCGCAACCGATGCGCTTCATCCACCAGCGCTGCCATCTCCGCGGGCGTAAATTGCGGCACATCCACTTCGTCGGTGAGGGAGAGGACACCACCTGACACGGCCGCTTTGATCACGTCGGCCCCATTTTTCACCTCAAACCGGACAGTTTTGCGTACCGCATCAGCGCCGTCGGCAATGCCATCGGTATAATCGGGTTCCGGGCCAAAAAGTCCGTCGCGAAACCCGGCGCTGTCGTCGAAATGGCCACCGGTCGCGCCAATTCCGCATGTCGCAACAAACATGCGCGGCCCAATCACGATTCCTTTCGCAATCGCGTCGCGCAGCGAGACATCGAGGTAATCGTGGGATCGATAGGTGCGTGCACCGACGTCGCGAATGGTGGTGAATCCGGCTTCCACCGTCGCGCGTGCCGCCGGAATCACACTGTAGGCTTTGGCCGAGGTCGATACCTGCAATTCTCGCAAACGTGCTGCCTGATAGTTTGTGAGATCGAGCGTGACGTGGGTATGCGCGTCCATAAACCCCGGCGACAACGTCGCGTCCGCTAGATCGATCACCTGCGCCCCCGGCGGAATGGCAACATTCGCACCCGCATCAACGATTTTGTCGCCCTGTACCAAGACGACTCCATTCTGAGTCAGCGCTCGGGATTTCCCATCGAACAACCGCGCTGCTTTCAACGCGATGACTTGATCGGCCGAAATCGCTGGCTCGATCAAAAGCGCCAGCGTGATCACCAATAGAAAGACGAAATGCGTAAATTTCATGCTCGCCGTTATCAGATTGCGCTCGCGCATTCAAGCTTGTGTGGATCGACAGCCAACGATCGTGACGATGCGCGATTCCCTTCGGGTAGCGCACGCGTCTCGCGTGTTGGTTTCGGCGTCACGCCGAAACAGTCTTCCCGAAAGTCCGCGATCGCGAGGACGCGATCGCCAACACGCGAGCCGCGTGCGCTACCCGGCGAACTGTCGCGACGCTGTTTGTGTATTCGCGGAGCGTAGCTCCCGGCACTGCAGCGGGAGTTCCCGATTTAACGTTGTAACCCTTTTAACGGATCACGATCCCAGAGATCCCTCGACTACGCTCGGGATGACAATCCGCAGAACGCGCCGCATAATAACGCATGGTCAAAGTCTCCGTTAACTACACCGGTAATCTGCATTGCGACGCGACTCACGGGCCGTCGCACTCGAAAATCGCAACCGACGCCCCAGCGGACAACAAAGGTAAGGGCGAAGCATTCTCGCCCACAGATCTGATCGCGACCGCACTCGGCACCTGCATCAGCACCACCATGGGAATCAAGGCCGAGGAACTCAGAGTCGATCTTCGCGGAATGACGGTTTCGGTGCAGAAGGAAATGTCGAAAGACGCGCCGCGGCGGATTGTCTCGCTGCCGTCAGAGGTTCACATTCCGTTGCCACCAGACTCACCGCACCGCGCCATCCTTGAACAAACTGCGCTCAATTGTCCGGTCCACAAAAGCCTTCCGCCCGAAATCAACCGGCCGACCAAATTCTTTTGGGAAGGGGCTTCGCCTCGTTGAAGCGTTGCACGGGTAAAGCGGTAAAGCGCTGACAGCGGGAACCGTAATGCGTTAAAACTATTACAATGTTAAATTGGTGTTCCTCCGTTTTAACAATTTAACAATTTTGACGGCTTAAGCTTCACAAAAGCGCAACGTTTGTGAAGGCAGCCGTGTCGGCTGCAAAGAAAAGATCCAAAGAGCTCGCGACCCGCGTGCCCACAGGGGCCGTGCTTCAACTCTTCAACGTATTAGCGCGCTTCCGCAAGCTCGCGCTTTTCCGCCGTCGCCGCTTTTGTCGCGGGCTCATCCAGCAACTTCGCGAAGGCATGCGCCTTCCGATTCTTCCAGCTGCCTTTGTGATAAGCATAGCCGGCGATCAGCGGCATCGCGATCGTCGCTTCCGCGTAAACCATTTGCTCGGCCCCCTGATCAACTTTGCCCCACGAATTTGCTTCCTTGAGCGTGGAACCACTGAGCGCGCCGTCGCGCACATCCGCCACCGTGATTTGCACGGCATATTTGTGCATTCCAACGTCGAAACCGAGGTAATCGCCGGCCACCACCGTGTCCTGGGCAAAATTCTTCGGAACCCCGCCGCCGATCATGAATAGCCCACTCTGCCTCGCGGCGATCTTAATTTTCGTTAGCTCAAGAAAATCCTTGGCCGAATCGATGCTGAGATGATTGTCCGGGTTCTTGTATTGATGATGAATCAATCCGAAACCGGCACTGCAATCGCTGAAGGCCGGGCAAAAGATCGGCACATCTTTTTCGAAGGCCGCCAACACCACCGATTCCCGAGCTGAGCCGGCCTGACGATTTTTCCCATTTTTCGTTAGATAGCGCCCCATCTCACGAATGAACTCACGCGAAGAATACGGTCGCGGTTCGAGAGAGTCAGCAATCTCACCACAGGTAGCATCGCAAACTCGCAGCTGATCTTCGTCAATGTAGGTGTCGTAAATACGGTCGATCGCAAGCCGCCGCAGAACATCGTCGTTCATGAAGATGTCGCCCTTGTAGTGCTTGAATCCCAGCGCCTCGAAGAAATCCTGATCGACGATGATCGCGCCGGTGGAAACGATCGCGTCCACCATGTTGTTCCGCACCAGATCGACGATGACGCTTTTTAACCCGGCGGAGATGAGCGAGCCGGCCAGGCACAAAATGATGGCGCAATCTTCTTCCCGCAGCATGGCGTCGTAAATCTCCGCCGCCCGTCCCAGGTCGCGCGCGGAGAATGCCATCTTCGACATCGCCTCTACCAGGGGCACGACATTATGTTTCTTAATGTCGATGTGCTCGACTACATCGATCAGCAGTTCGGATTTTTTCGGGTTCATATTTTTTTGCTTTGTCATCCCGAATCCTTTCGGGTGAGGGATCTCTCCTACGAAGTCTGCGTACTCAACTTCTCGCAGTGTTCAACGAGCTTTTGCGAGATCCTTCGCTCCGTTCAGGATGACACGCACTTTGAGAACGACGAGATTCCCGAGCCTAGGAGGGATACAGCCATTTCATGTAATCCGCCACCCCAGCTTCGAGCGGAAATTGCGGGCTGTAACCGAGCGCGCTCTTCGCGTTGGTCAAATCAGCCTGCGTGAAATTCTGGTAATGCGCATGCGGGTTATCGAAATATTCCGGCTGAAGATTTGTTTCTAACACGCGATTCAAAATGAAAACCAGCTCGTTAAACGAGCGGGCCTGGCCGCTGCCGAGATTGTGAATTCCGCTCCCCTTCGCCTCGAGCGCGCGAATCGTTCCGTCCACCACGTCTTTCACGTAAACAAAATCCCGGCGCTGTTCGCCGTGTTTGAAAATCCGGGGACGCTGCCCGGCGTGCATCTGCTGCGACAAATGATAAATCATGCTTGCCGGCACGCCTTTGTGCGCCTCGCGCGGCCCATAAACGTTGAAGTAACGCACCCCCACGATGATCCAATCCGGATTTTCCCCTGCCAGGCGCGTCGCGAGGTTATCCATAATCGCTTTGGAAAAAGCATAAATATTTGCCGGCGCAGCACTGCTGGATTCAATGCTGGCTTCCATGGTTGCGCCGTAAATCGAAGCCGATGACGCAAAAATCACGCGGGTGCGAGTGGGCCGCGCGAATTCTAACAACTGCCGGAAGCTCTCCACGTTGTCGTGCGTTTGCTCAAATTGATTGTGATTGGTCGTGTCGGTGATCGATGCCAAATGAAAAATCGCGTCGAACTTTTCCTCCCCGAATTGCTCCCGCCAGTTCAGCTTCGCCAGATCGGCCGCCACAAAATCGCCGCGGTAGCCTGCGAGATTCTTGAAATCGCCCGAGCGAAAATCGTCGATCACCGTCAGCCGCGAATTCGGGAAGCGCTCCTGCAAGTCCAAAGTAAGATTCGAGCCGATGAAGCCGGCGCCGCCGGTTACTAACAGATTCAGGTTTGCGTCAGGCGATGGCACAAGAGTGATGCACGCAGAAAACGCGCCTGACTAAATAAATCTTGAGCGCGGAAGCGCAAGCGGCGAGTTGGAGCGAATCAGCATGAAATTCGAAACCAAGGTCACCTATGAGTTCGTTCAGCAAGAGCTTCCCGTTCCCGCGCGACGTGTTCTGGAGGTTGGCTGTGGTTCAGGGGAGTTGGCGGCGCGCTTGCTCCAGGACGGATTTTCGGTAGTTACGATCGACCGTGACCGCGACTGTATCGCTGCCGCGCGGCAACTCGGCGTCGACGCCCGACATGCCGCCTGGCCCGATTTTGACGGAGGCCAGTTCGATGCTGTCCTTTTTACTCGTTCGCTTCATCACATCCATCCGTTGGACAAAGCTGTGCAACGGGCTGGAGACAGCTTGCTGGTGAGCGGGCGACTGATCGTGGAGGATTTTGCCTACGAAATGGCTGATGAAAAAACGCTGCGTTGGTTTGGCGACGCAATCAGTCGGCTCGACGCCGCCGATCTTCTGGTGAAAGATGATGATTTTCTGAACGCAGTCCGCCACGGGACCGAAACGCTGCAAGCGTGGAGAGAAAATCACGAATCCGACCTTCATACAGCGACGGATATATTCGCCGAGATCAGGAGGGCATTTGGGGCGGTGAAGCGCGACAATGTTCCGTATTATTTTCGTTACCTGGCCCGGGCGATCGTTCCGGCCTCAGACCGCGATAAGATTCTCCGCGACCATGCCGCGGAGGAGACGGAGCTGATCTCGAATGGAACGATTCGTCCGCTCGGCCGCCGTTTCGTCGCGGAACGGTCGAAATAAATCTTGAAAGCGGAAGCGCAACTTGCTACTTCTAGGTCAGTTCTTTGCGAGTTTGAATCAAGTGGATCGGCGCGAGAAATCCGGTGTGAAACCGGAGCAGTTGCGCTGCTGTAACTGGATACGATTTCCCACGAGCCAATCGTTGAGGAACATAGACCTCTGGTCTGTGTGCCGACAGCGGTGAAGGCGGGAAAAAGGTGAGTCCGAAAAACCGTCGGACTGAAAGCCAGGAGCCAGAATATTCGACCGTTCCACCTCATTCGGCAGCGTGACGCTGCACCCGATTAGATCAGTTGGGTGTGTTCACGCTGGAACCCGATTCCGGAATCCGCCAGTCCGGCTCGGACCGAAAAAACTTCTTCGCAAAAAAGAAGAATGAGAGTCGCGGCGACCGCTATTTCGGTTTCCTCTGCTCTCTCTAATTGGAGGAAACGTAATGTTAGAAGTAGTAGTCGATCGCAGGCCGGTTTGTGTGGGTAGCGCGCGCGTCTCGCGTGCTGGCGATGTCGTCCCGACATCGCGGACTTTCATGAAGATTGTTTCGGCGAGACGCCGAAAGTCCGAGCCGGACTGGCGTTCGCACGCGAGACGCGCGCGCTACCCAGACCTCTATCGCCACACTCAGGGGCGAATCGCAACCTTGCTCTTCTCGCTCCTCGCATCATCGATCTGCTACGCCCAGGATTCGTCGCCAACACCCGCGCCGGAATCAGAAGCGATCGTCATCACGGGAACTCGCATCGACATTCCGCTCGATCAATCGCCGGCCAGCGTCAGCGTAGTGACCTCACAAGATTTCGAAGAAAAACAGATCGAGCGCGTCGCCGACGCCTTGCGCGAAGTGCCGGGCCTTTCCGTTGTGCAAAGCGGGGCGCCAGGCCAGCTCACTTCCGTGTTCACCCGCGGATTGCGCAGCGAACATACTCAGGTCCTGCTCGACGGGATTCCAATTAATCAGGGACTCGCCGGCCTGATGAACTTCGCCGATTTCACCATCGACGATCTCGATCGCATCGAAGTGGTGCGCGGACCGCAGAGCACACTTTACGGCCCGCGTGCGTTGGCGGGCGCGATTCAAATTTTCACCAAGCGTGGCGACGGTGCTCCGACTTTCATGTTCAGCGCCGAAGGCGGTTCGTACGGAACCTTTCGCGAAGCATTCGAGAGCGAAGGAAAAATCGAGCAACTGGATTATTCGCTCGGCCTCAGCCGGCTCGACACCGATAACGCACGACCGAATAATCAATATCGATTGACCAACGCGATCGCGGACATCGGCTGGTCGCCGAACGCGACGCTGCGAATTGGCAGCCTGATTACTTACTCGCTCGCCGACACCGGAAATCCGAACACGATTTTCGATGCGAAACCGCTCGACAATTTTCTAACCGAGCGCTGGTTGATTGGACCGCATATCGATTGGCAACCGGTCGAGTGGTGGAGTCATCATTTGATCGTGAGCTACGATCACGAGCGGCAACTGAACGATCCCAATCAGGATGGATTTGTCGGACCGACTCGAGCGCTATTCGAGCGGACACAGGTTGATTACCAAAATGATCTGCGCGCGACGTCATGGCTGACGATTACAAGCGGATTTTTCTTCAGCAGCGTCAACGCCGGACAGGAACGCCCGTTTGTATCGCAGGACTTTGGACCGCAGCCGCGTTTTGTCAGTGATCACACCGACGAGACCGGTATCTTCGCCCAGCTCACGCTTACGCCGTGCGAAAATCTAATTTTCGTTAGTGGAGGCCGATTCGATCACTTCAATCAATTCGGCGATGTTTGGACATGGCGGGAAGCAGCGAGTTATCTCATTCGCAAAACCGACACCACCCTGCACGCCAGCGGGGCGACCGGATTTTCACCACCAACGAGTCAGGATAAGATTTTTCGCTTCAACCCGAATCCGTCGCAGTCGCCTCCGCCGCTCGGGCCGGAGGAAGGTTTGGGCTGGGACGCCGGCATTGAGCAACGGTTTTGGGACAAGCGCGTCACGATCGGGGCGACTTATTTCCACAACGACTTGTCCAATTTGATCGGGATCACGGGACTTTTCGAGACGTTCAACATCGGTTCGGCCATTACTCAGGGAATCGAAACCGAATTGCGCGCGACCCCGGTTGACGATCTCACGCTGCTCGTAACCTACACCTATCTCGATTCGGAGAAGACTTCGTCGGCCGACATCAATCAACCGAAAGGCGCGCGCTTGCCGAGAAGGCCGCGGAACGAAGTTTATGCTTCAGCGTCCTATCTCTGGTGCAAAAAACTGCGCACGACCCTTTCGGCGAAATGGGTTAACGCGCGCGAAGAACTGAATTTCGGCGGGCCGAACTTCGACATCGAGGATTACACCTTTGTAAACTTCGCGGCCGAATACGACATCAACGCGCACGTATCTGTTTTCGGCCGGATCGATAATTTAACGAACGAGCATTACGCAGAGGTGTTCGGCTTCCCGGCGCTCGGCCGCGCCCTGTATGGCGGCGTGAAGCTGCGCTTTTGATTACACGCGTTGTCATCCCGAGCCGCGCAGACGGCGAGGGACCTCACGAGCGCGCTGTTGATTACGCAAGGCGGTTTGCGTATCGACGAGCCTAGGCGAGGTCCCTCGCTTGCGCTCGGGATCACGGAGATACTGTTGTTCCGATCCCATCGTCACGCCAAGCCCCCTTGTCATTCCGAGCGAAGTCGCTTGTCGCGCCGTAGCTTTATGCGAAGGCTGGAAGGAATCTCTAATATTATGCTGGATAAACGAGAGACGTCTCCCCCTCGCTCGACATGACAGAAACAGGTTATTTGATCCTCGGCCTGATCAGCGGAGGTCTGCTTGTTGCAATCGCTCTTTGGCTCGGACGGCGGCGCGAAGATGGCAACGCGCCCCTGTCGAGCAAGATCGAGCTGCTGGAGCGCGCCCAGGAACGCGGGGAGCGAGTGCTGCGGGAAGAAATGACGCGGGGTCGCGAGGAAAATGCCAATGCCGCGAAATCGCAACGGGAAGAACTGACCGCCTCGCTCGAAAGTGTCCGGGGGATCGTCGATCTGCGTTTGCAGGAATTGCAAAAGGACAATGCGCAACAAATCGAAAGAATGCGCGCAACCGTCGATGAAAAGTTGCAGGGAACGCTCGAGAAAAGGCTTGGCGAATCCTTCAAGCTGGTGAGTGAACGATTGGAAAAGGTGCACCAGGGACTCGGCGCGATGCAACAACTGGCAAGCGATGTCGGCGGATTACAGCGAGTGCTGACGAATGTGAAAACCCGTGGCGGCTGGGGGGAAGTACAGTTGGGAGCGCTACTCGAACAATTGCTCACCCCGGAACAATTCGATCGCAATGTGCAAACGCGGGATGAAAGCGGTGAACGCGTGGACTATGCCATCAAATTGCCGGGCGAAGGAAATGGCACAGCCGTCTGGTTGCCGATCGATGCCAAATTTCCGATGGAAGACTATCAGCGGCTGATTTCCGCGCAGGAAAGCGGGGATTCCCTGTTAACCGATGGCGCGATGAAAGATTTGGAAGCGCAGCTGCGGAAATCGGCCAAAGATATCTGCGCAAAATATATTAATCCGCCAAAGACGACCGATTTCGCGCTGATGTTCTTGCCGACGGAAGGATTGTATGCAGAGGCGATCCGCCGGGTTGGCCTGGTCGAGCAGGTCCAGCGTGATTGCCGGGTGGTCTTCGCGGGACCGACCACGTTGGCAGCGCTGCTCAACAGCCTGCAAATGGGATTTCGCACTCTCGCCATCCAGAAGCGATCGAGCGAAGTCTGGAACTTGTTAGCTGGCGTGAAGACGGAATTCGCCAAATTTGGTGATGCGCTCTCGAAGGTGAAAGACAAGCTCGATCAAGCCTCGAGCGACATGGACAAGGTGGCGGTGCGCTCCCGCGCCATCACGAAGAAGTTGCGGGATGTGGAAGAGCTGCCGAGTAATCCGCAACCGCTCTTGCCGGAGCTGCTTCGAGACGAAGAAGAAACGTGATTTGCTAAATAGGTAGAATGTTAAATTGGAACTTCCACCGATTTAACGATTTAACCGTTTTAACGATTTAACGGTCATTCACAGCGTCTCATCCCACTTCGCCTTGTCCTTGAGTAGAATCTCGCGCAACAGACGAATCGGCGGCATGCCATGATCGAGCAGCTGGTTGTGAAATTGTTCTAACGAGAATTCGTCACCCTGTTGCGCTTTGTAATCCTCCCGCAGTTTCATAATCTGCATTTTACCAAGGCTGTAATTCAAGTATCCGTAATCGAAGGTTCCGCGCATCGCTTCGTCCCGGGCCGGTTTTTCTTCGTAGTAACAATTTTGCTGAAAGAATTTTGTCGCCTCGTCGACCCCCATCCCCTGCGTGTGCATCTTTACCGAAACACATAGTCGGCAAAGCCGCAGCAACGCTTCCGAGGACTGCGCCATTCGATACTTGGCCGCCCGTTTTTGCTCCTCCACGCTGCCCGGCACCTTCTTTTGTGCGCCAAAACCCTCGTCGAGCATCATTTGCTCGCAGTAATGCGCCCACCCTTCGATAAAAGCGTAGCTCCCGAAAATCTTCTCGACCTTGTTAGCCGCCGATGCATTCAGCCGCAGAAATTGCGCGTAATGTCCAGGATAAGCTTCGTGGATCGAAGTCACATCTGCTGTGTAATAGTTAAATGAAGTAAGCCATTCCTCTTTTTGCTGCTGCGTCCACGCCGATTCGACCGGCGTGACATAATAAAACGCTTCGGTCGCCTTCTTCTCAAACGGCCCCGGTGTATCCATCGAGGCGAAGGATGTCGCGCGATCGTACTGCGGCGTTTCCTTCACCTGCGCTTTCGCATTCGGTGGAATCCCGACAATCTTGTGTTCGGTCACGTAACTTCGGATTTGATCCAGGTTTTTTGCGATTTCAGGAATCAGCTTTTCCGCGGTGGGATGTTCCTTCTGGAGTTGTTTGAATACTTCAGCCGGCGATTTGCTTGGATCGATAACTTTGGCTGCGTCAGCGAAAACTTTTTGCTCCTCTTTTAATTTGGCGAGCCCGATCTCCAGGATTTTCTCAGGCGGCAAGTCGATTAGCTCGGTTTCCGTTAGCCATCGTTGATAACGCGCTTCGCCCAGACCGAACTCCAACGTCGCTCTCGGCAGTCTTTCTTTCTCGAGCCAGGTGGCAAAGTCGCTCAGCGCGTTGGCCGCCTTGCGGTTCGTGTCCAGAAAATTGCCGCGCACTTCCTGGTCTTTCACGGCGTCGACGGCTGCCACCATGTCCTTGCGCAGAAAATCGGCGGAACCGCGGGCGATTTGGATCGCGAGTTCGATATGTGGCTTCGGCAACATCGACTCCAAATTCGTTTTGCCGGCAATCAAAATGTTCGGGATTTGCGATTCAATCGCAGTCAGGCTGCGGACGCGGTCGTCCAGGGGAGCGAAATTGCGCGCGATGTAAATATTTAAATCCGCGCAGTGCGCATACGTCATCGGGTCGCGCTCGAACTTGTGCACTTCCTGAAATTCAAAGAGCTCGTTCGCGATTGCGGCCTGCAGAATGCGCAGGTCGATCCCATTTCGTGCATTCAACTCCTCGGGCTCGAATTTCCGCAGTCGATCCTCGAAACGCCGTAGACGTTGCAATTCGGCATCCAGCGCGAGCCGGCTGAAATCATCCGCACGACCGTCGTATTCGTGAAATCCAAGACGGGTGGCGAGAAGTGGGCGGGCGTTGAGATACCCTTTGATGAATTCTTCCGTCACTGCGGCAAACTCAGCATCATTGTTTTGCGCGGCGCTGATCACAGGCGCGATCACGATAAGGACGAGCGCAAGAAACCGGTTCATCAAAGCGGGACGTTAACGAATGGGTTGGTCGTTGCCAAAAATTTCGCGCTGAGCGAAATTGGTAACCTTCATGAAACGTCGATTTGTTCTTATCGTACTGGCAGTGCTCGCCGTCATCAATGGACTGGTGGCGGTGCGATTGTTTACTGCGCACGCGGCGGAAAACGATCCTGATAACGGCTACACGCAGATTGCGGTCTTCGCCAAAGCATTGCAATTGCTCCGGCAGGATTACGTCGACGGCAGTAAAACGAGCTATCACGACCTCGTTTATGCGGCGATGAAAGGCATGCTCGCCTCGCTCGATCCGCACAGCCAGTTCATGGAGCCGGACGATTTTCGTGAGATGCAGGATGACACCCGGAGCCGGTTCAACGGCCTGGGCATCGAAGTGTCAGGTAGAAACGGTGTCCTTACGGTTGTCACACCCATGGAAGACACGCCCGCAGCGAAGGCGGGGATTTTGGCGGGCGATCAGATTTTGAAAATCAACGGTACGCCCACGGACCGCCTGGAGTTGCAACAGGCGGTAAATTTGTTGCGCGGCAAACCCGGACAAAAAGCGACTCTAACGATTCTCAGACCATCGACCAAGGAAGTCAAAGACTACGTTTTGGAACGAGCGGAAGTAAAGGTCCAGAGCGTGAAGAACGCGCATCTCATCGATCAAGAACTGACCGGACCTTTCAAAGTGGGTTACATCAGAATCGTGCAGTTCAACGAGCCAACAGCTGAGGAATTGGCGAAGGCGCTCGATGATTTGCAGAAACGCGGAATGCAGGCGCTGATTCTCGATTTACGAAACAATCCTGGCGGCTTACTCAATAGCGCCGTCGACGTCTGCGGGCAGTTCCTGCCGCCGAATACCACGGTGGTTTCAACGCAGGGCCGGGCAGCGTCGCAGGAGCGTGAGTACACCACGTCCGTCACGGCAAAAGAGCGACCGCGTTTTCCGCTCGCCGTCCTGGTCAATGAAGGCAGTGCCAGCGGCGCGGAGATCGTCTCGGGCGCGCTCAAGGACTTGAAACGCGCCCTTCTGGTCGGCGAAACGACATTCGGGAAAGGATCGGTGCAAAATGTTTTGCAACTTCCGGATGGCTCGGCTCTGCGCTTCACCACCGCGAAATACTACACGCCGGGGAAACAAGTGATTCATGGGAACGGCGTCACTCCAAATATCTCGGTCCCAATGACGGCCGAGCAGGAACGCGCGCTCTTTGTTGCGCGCAACAGTGACGCCAAAATGGAAGACGAGAAAACACTGATTCGCTCGCGCGATCCACAACTCCTACGCGCGATCGACGCGATCAAAGGCGGAATGATCTACGCGCAACAGACGGCGTTGAAGAGTGAAACGAGGAACTAGTCGTTTCCTGCCTCGTTTATCACGCCGGTAGAACTGGCGGTACCGGGAATGACGAAACCCGAATGACGAATGACGAAGGAATGTCGAATGAACTAATGACAAGATCGCGTCGCCGCTTTCTATCTCCATTCGGGTTTCGTCATTCCTTCGCCATTCGTCATCCGTCATTCGTCATTTTCTTCTTGTGACCATTCTCGCAATCGAAACCTCCTGCGACGAGACTGCTGTCGCGATTTTACGTGAGCGCAACCGCCAGTCTGGGTCAGACCTGCTGGCCAGCGAAGTGGCATCGCAGATTGCCGAACACGAAAAATTCGGCGGCGTGGTTCCGGAAGTGGCGTCGCGCAATCATCTCGCGCAGCTCCCGCATTTACTCGAGCGGGCAACAGCATCTGCGAAGATTACGATGAACGAAATCGACGCGTTCGCAGCGACGAGCGGGCCAGGCCTTGCCAGCTCGCTACTCGTAGGAAATTCAACCGCGAAAGGCCTGGCTATCGGCGCTGGCAAACCATTTCTCGCGATTAATCATCTCGAGGGCCATTTGCTTTCGCCATTTTTCGGGCGCGAAGGAATCGCACCGAACATTTCTCTCATCGTTAGCGGCGGACACACCTTGCTAGTGAAGGTGCGCGGTATCGGCGATTACGACACCTTGGGGGGCACTGTCGATGACGCGGCCGGCGAAGCGTTCGACAAAGTGGCAAAGCTCCTCGGCCTCGGTTATCCCGGCGGGCCGGCAATTGAAGCGCGCGCAAAAAACGGTGACCCGAAAAAATTCGATCTGCCGCGCAGCATGCTGAATTCAGGGGAGCTGAATTTCAGTTTTAGCGGGTTGAAGACGGCGGTGCGGTACTTGCTGCCTGTCATCCTGAGCCGCGGAGACGGCGAAGGATCTCGCAAGCGAAGGGAAGACACTCGAGAGATCCCTCGCTTCGCTCGGGATGACAATGTGGTGAACGACTTATGCGCTTCCTTTCAACAAGCGGTGATCGATGTCTTGCGGGAAAAAAGTTTACGAGCACTGCGACAAACTAACTCGGGCACACTGACGTTGAGCGGCGGCGTTAGTTGCAACTGTGCGCTCCGAGAAGATTTACGCGCGATGTGTGAGAAAAACGGAATCGAACTTCTAGTCGCTGAGCCGTGGTTGTGCACCGACAACGCGGCCATGATCGCGTTCGCCGCGTTGTTGCGACTGCAAAGGGGAATCACTTCACGCCTCGAAGAAGAAATTGATCCCAATCTCGCGCTGGCGTGATTTCTCTCGGGAGCGCAGGCTGCTAGCCTGCTGGTTTCGGCTGCTAGCCGAAACCGCTGTTTAGACCGTCGTCGGCAAGCTGCCGGCGACGGCACGCTAGCAGCGTGTGCTCCCCGGAAACAAAAAATCAGTACTCGCGAGCGAGGAGATAGTTCGCAAGTTCGCGGAGCGGCTCTGCTTCTCTGCCAAAAATTTTGAGCGCGTTCTGTGCATTTTTCGTTAACCGGCGCGCTTCAGCGCGCGAGGCGTCGAGTCCAATCACGGCCGGATACGTCGCCTTTTGCGCGGCGACATCTTTCCCGGCGCTTTTACCGAGTTTCTCGGTCGTTTGTGTGACGTCGAGAATGTCATCGATCACCTGGAAAGCCAGCCCGAGCGAATGCCCAAACTTCGTTAGCGCACGCAATTTTTTTGCATCAGCGTTTGCGCTCATCGCTCCGAGACGAATTGAGGTTGTAATCATCGCAGAGGTCTTATTTTCGTGAATGTACCGCAGTTCATCGCGCGAAACTTTTTTCCCTTCCGCTTCGAGATCGGCCACCTGACCGGCAATCAGTTTGCGGCTGCCAGCTGCGACCGCGACCTCACGCAAAATTTCCGACAGGGGATAACGCCGCGTCAGTTTCGCCCGGGCAGCAATTTCGAATGCGACCGTGAGCAACGCGTCACCAGCCAGAACCGCGATGCCATCGCCGAAGACTTTGTGGCAGGTGGCGCGGCCACGACGGAAATCGTCGTTGTCCATGCTCGGCAGATCATCGTG
>QHPN01000196.1 GCA_003219115.1 Verrucomicrobiota bacterium
GGCTGTTCGGCCACAATTTTTGCCATCTCAGCGCGTGCGTCAGCAAATGCCGATTCGGCAGCCGGCGCGTCGCCTCGCGCACGCGCAGCCAGGCCTTCGCAAAAGCTCTTCGGCATGCGCACGCAGTTCGGAACGGAGCCTTCCGGCGGAAGCGAAGCCAGAGAGCGCGCCATCTCCGTCGGCTCGCGCCGGCAAAGCGCAAGATGGAACCATTGTTCGGCGATGGCTTCCACTGCGCTGGGATCTTCGGTCACCACAGCGTGAATAACCTCACGAGCAGGTTGTGTCTCCCCGCGCGATTCCAGTTCAACCAGCGCTCGCGCCACACGCGAAACTGGATCGCCAGGTGATGCGGCGACTGCTCGGTCCAGTACTCCCGCCATCTCCTCGTAGCAACGCAAGTAGTTATAAGTGTAACAAATCTGCTGAAGCAACCAGACGTTCCGCGGATCGAGCTCGGCGGCGCGCTCCATGTTTTCGATTGAGTCCTCCATTCGACCCTGTCGCCGGGCGATGACACCCGTCAGCTCAGGAATAGTGGAATCATTAGGTAAGCCGCGGCGCGCGATCGCCAGTTCACTTAGCGCAGTGGCATAATCGAGCTCGCAATGATAAGCCACCCACGCCGCCGCGAGATGCGCTTCGCCGCGTTCCGGCGCGAGCGACAAAGCTTTTTCCACCGCCTCCCTGGCTAGTGCGATCCGAGCCGGAGTGTGATCGATCCCCAGAAAATATAGCGACTCGTGGGCACGCGCGAGCTGACAGTACGCGAGATAGAAGCCTGGATCGTGCGCTACAGCCTGACCCAGAAGACGTATCGCCTGGCGGGCGTGCTCGATCATGCGCGCGTCGAAGCTTGTCTGAGCTAACAACTTCTTGCCACGCAGATAGCGATCATAGGCGACAAGATTGGTCGTTGGCGGCTGTTCAATGGCCGCTTTTTCCGCGGGCGAGAGCTTCGCCTTCAGTTGCTCCGCAACGGCCTTCGCAATCTCGCTCTGGATTGCAAAAACATCGTCGAGAGGTCGATGATAATTCTCCGCCCACAGGTGCGTATCTGTCCGCGCATCGATTAGCTGCGCGCTAACCCGCACACGATTTCCCACACGCTGGACATTTCCTTCCAAGATGTGAGCGACGCCGAGCGCGCTGGCGATCTCGCGCAAATTGCGCGTCGGCGCGCGGTATTGCATGACTGAGCTGCGACTAGTGACCTTCAGGTCCGCGATCTTGGCCAGATTAGTTAAAATTTCGTCCTGCACGCCATCGGCGAAAAAGGCGTTCTCGGGATCGGCGCTCAGATTTTCGAAAGGCAGAACCGCGATGCTCTTTTCCGGCACGTGGGGCGCAGCTTCGAATTCTCGTGATGCGATTGGCTGCGTCGGTGGCGCGGCACGTTGCCCGAGTTTCCTCGGCGGCTGGGAATTCCCAAGCTCTTCATTGTAAAGATTCACGACGCCAAGTTTGACGCCGTGTTTAACTTCGATTTCGCCGAGTTCGTGCAAGAGCGGCTGCCACAGGCTGTCTTGGGCAAGATCGTCGGCGACGCGTTTTGAGATCAGAATGTGACCGGCATCGCCGCAATCCATCACCCGCTGCGCAAAATTGATCCCCGCGCCGGCCACGTTGAGCCGATCATTAAGGTCGGTCATTTGATCTACGGGCCCGCTGTGCACGCCCATCCTCACTCGAATGTGCGGATGGTTCTTGAGCGCCCTGGCAATTTCCATCGCGCAATGCACCGGCTCCTCGGGGCTCTGGAAAAAGACGAGCGCCATGCCGTCGCCGCTCGGAATACGGATCAATTTTCCGGCCGCGCTGCTTTTGCCGAACTGCGGCGCGTTGCGCACAATGTCGTTGAGTTGTTGCAACACCTCGCGCTGCTCGTTCACCAGCAGCTTCGAGTAACCCACCACGTCAATGAACAGGACGTGCGCAGTTTCCAAATGAGTCGCTTGTTTTCCGGCACCGGCCATGGACGTGAATGATCTTACCCGCGAGTACGAAGCGCCTCTAGATGATTCTTTCGACGTGAGATTGCCGACGATTTGCTGCTGTGGTGGCACGCGTGCCGCCTATAAGTGTGCAGAGCTGCAGCCGATACGGCTGCCTCTACGGTTTCGGCGCGAGCGAGGCCACGATTCTCTCGAAGCGCGAATCGCCGGTCGGATCATCATACTACTGGAGCGCGGCCGGGTTCTGCGCCTCCGTTACAAGTTTTTCGAAGCGCGGATCGTCGCGCAGTGGGTCCCACCAGGGATGCAGACGCAATTGACCGTAGGAAATTGGCGAGTACATGGGCACGACTTCCTCCAGTTGCTTGAGCGCGAGATCTTTTTCACCCGCCCAGGCGTAGGTGATCGCTAGATTTCGTGCTTGGAATCCTGATCTGGGCGCGCTGGCCAGTCAGCTCGGGTTGGGCGATCGGAACGCTCATTGGCGTCAGCCTGATCTTCAGCGGCATCTCGCGTCTGATGCTTTCGTCGGCGCTTTCACGGGGAGCAACCGCCGCGGCCAGGCCTGCGGTCTGACGCACCTTTATCAACTGAGCGCGTCACCAGCGTGATTCGTTAAAACGTTGAATCGGAAAACCAATCAAGTTCGTCTCGGCGGGACGCCGAGACCAGCATGCGAGACGCACGCGCTACCCAGAGGAAAAGTCTAATCGGCGAAAGAATGCAAGCCTGCAGCCGACACGGCTGCCTCTACAGGTACGGGTCGAGCGAGGAGAGTGGGGATGGATTTGACGGATCGTAACCGGCTTACGATACGACCTAGATCGAGGAAGAAAGTTCGCGATGGCGATGGCGATACTGCCATCGGCCCGAGCTCGCCACGCCGGGTCTTCGACCGGACTCGCGTTGTTAATGGTCCAAGGCGGGCGGAAGCAGAAAAGTTCGTTTGCGCGAGACGCGCAAAGTCCGAGCCGGACTGGCATATCACGCTAGCACCGTGTGCTCCCATGGATGATGGAATTTCGCCGGCAAGCTGCCGACGATTGCATGCTGGCAGCATGCGCTCCCCAGACGGAACGCATTTCGCAAACAGTCGCAGTAAATTTCTACACATCGTAACCGGCTTATGCTGCGGCTATGCATCGAGGAAAAGTTCGCGATGGCGAGGGCGCCATCGCCAACACGCGCGAGGCGCCCGCACACGGCGGGCAGGCAGTGTGCTCCCCGGAAGGGAAATGCAGCCGGCATGGCCGCCGCTACAAGGATCAGACAGAATCTAACGCCTTCTTTTTAACTCATCCCGAGCGCATCGAGGGTAGGTTCATCGATGACTGCGGTGGCGTAGAGACCGTGATCGGATTGATAAGCAGTCAACGCTTCGCGGGTTAATGGACCAAGTAATCCGTCTACTTCGCCACGATAGTAACCCATTTCCTGGAGCGCAGATTGCACATCGGCGATGACCTGATCGGGCGGTTGGCCACGGGCACCGACATAGATCGGCGCATCATAGGCATAATATTGGGCGGCGGGATCGTAACCCCAGGCCGGATACCAGTAGCCATTATTGAAGTAGTAGTAGCCGCCACCAATCAGTTCGACCCGACTGAAGTTTGACCGGTACCAACCGGAATCATGCCAGCCAGGTTGGTAGGAACGGAATACTTCATACTGCGGCCCCTGCCAGCGCTCGGCGCCAACGATGCGATAGTTCTGATTGTACGTTACCGCTTTAATTTTCTCCGGTTTTGGCTGGGCGCGGAAGGTGGTGTGCTGGCCCTTGATTTTTTGGACGTCGACCTGCTTGCCGTTTTTGCCCACGTTTCCAGCTTTAGTAGGCTTGGCCCCAGCTGCGCCTGAAGCGGCCGCCGATGTTCCTGCCGTTGCGGCCGGGCTCGGGCTACCTTGTTTCATCGCCTCTTCGGCGCGTTTGCCTTTGCGCTTCCCACCTTCCTGGGTGGTGGCGCTCTCCGTTGCGGCAGGACTGGTGGCTTCCTCGTGCGCGGCCCCCTTACCTTTACGCTTTCCACCTTCTTGGGTGGCGTTGACATTAGCCTGCCCAGTGGCCGTAGTCGGAGTGCGCTCCTTCTGAGGAGCGCCAGCTTTCCCCATGCCTTTGCCGTGCTGCGCACCTGCCTGCTCGCCGCGGGCGGCAGCTGTAGCCTGCGGTTGCGCCTCGCTCGTCTGTTGTGATTTCTTTTTCTTACCTTTTTGCTGTTCTTCATCCTGCTGAGCCATGGCAATGGCGCCCAGCATCAGCGAACAGCTAATCAATGCTGTTATAAATGTTTTCATCTTATGTTAGTCGGGTTGTTCTCAGTATTTATTCGCGGTTCCATGCGGGATTGCGCGTCCGATGCCCCAGCGTAACTGAAGACCTCACACTACGGCCACAAGGGCCACAACGGGGGATAGTTTTCAGGAATCAGATCCTTAGTGCCCTTTGTGGACTTTGCATGAGGGCGTCTGGTCCCAATTATTTCTGTTTGTTCATTTCCTGAGTTTTTACGTAGAGCTGCTGCAGGAAATCGGCGAGGCCGCTGACGGCGAAGATGCTCGCCAGCGCGCGAGTGACCCGCGGGCTGAAAATGTACCCGTAAATGAAACCGGAGGCGATCCAGGTACCGAGACAGAATGGACAGGTGAGCAGTTCGCCAATGGCGCGTCGCAGACCATGGCCTTTCGCGCGTTCTTCCACTTCGCCGGGACCGCCTTTACCTTCTACTTCGGTAAACGGCGCGCGAAAGGCGCTCGTCACTTTGTCCTTCGTAATGACGCGGCTCAGTTTCTGAGTGGCGAGAGCAAACAGCGCGAGATCTTTCGGCTCGACTCGCTCGGGTAACGGTTCGCGCGAACATTTGTGCGCGAGAAGACTAGTGGCCAGCAGACCGTTGAACAAAGCAACGAGCGCGGCGTAATCGCCGCGGGGCATTTCGCCGCCTGATTTTCGTCCGCGTCGACGCTGCTGCCATTGGTCGCGTTTTTGTTCTCGTTGTTCGATCTGAGCTGTTGCATCTCCTGAGTTTCTATTTCTTGCGCTCATCATCACTATTTCGAGGTCCGATGCGGCGTTGGTTCCGGCCGAATCAAGACGGAGTCCTTGATATCGCTATCCTTTTTGGACCGTGCATGAGGTCCGCGGGCGGCAAAGAGCGAAGGAAAACGTCCAACGTTCAACGCCCAATGAAAGGCAAAGGGAGAAGGGGAAAGGGAGCAGAAACGCCGAACGCCGAACGCCGAACACGGAATGCCGATGACAGCGATTGGCGATCCTGAAGTTGCTCTGCCCGAGCTAGCTCTGATTTTCCCGAGATTGGAATGACCGCATCCCGGCGGCGGGAAGATAAAGGGAACATGTTTTGGGGTACTGCCTTTATAGCTTATTAGAAAGCAGCGGGTTACAACTTCTTTGCTGCGCAGGCATAACGCATGCAAAGGGGCGAATGCATGCGTATCGCATTTATTTTACTTTTTGCTTCGGCACTTCTTTCTCGTGCAGACGAAAATGCTGCGGGCCGATGGGAAGGAACGGTGCAGATCCCAAGTCGCGAGTTGGTGGTCATCGTCGATCTGGCGACGGGGAGTGGTGACAGCGGAGGCTGGCAAGGTTCCATTACTATTCCTGGATTGGGTCTCAAAGGTGCGCCGCTGAGTGATATCGCGGTGAAGGCCAGCGACATCGCTTTCTCGATAAAGAGTGCGCTGGCGGACCAAGGCACAGGGCCGGCGAAGTTTGAGGCGCACTTCGTTGCCGATGGGAAATTAGCCGGCAATTTCGAACAAGCGGGAAACTCCGCGCCATTTGCGCTGGAGAAAACTGGACCACCGCAGGTTGAACCTCCGCCACACAGCACCGCGATCGCGAAGGAGATCGAGGGCGAATGGAAAGGCGGCTATGAGCTCTTCGGTTATCCGCGCAAGGTCACAATCAAACTGCAGAACCGTGGGGCAGAAGGAGCCAGCGCGGAGTTCGTCATCGTCGGCCGCAAGGAAAACAAATTGCCGGTGGACCGCGTCGTGCAAGAAGGAGAATTCCTCACCATTGATTCGCATGAGACGGGTCTGAGTTTTGAAGGACGAGCGAGCAAAGGCGAAATCCAGGGAACGATTCTTCAGGGTCCGCTCGAAATTCCTGTCACTCTCCGCCGCACAAACTGACGAGCCTTATGAAGACATTCACCTTTCTTTTTCTATTCCTGGGCTTAACGAGCGTTGCCCAAGCCCAGTCGATGTTCCGCGGCAACGCGGCGCACACCGGCGCATACCCCGGCGTCGCACCGCGCGAGTTCCATCGCGTGAAGTGGAAATTTCCCACCGGAGCGCGCGTGGTCGGTTCACCTGTGATACAAGATAAGGTCATCTACTTCGGAAGTGACGACGGGAATGTCTATGCGGTGGATGCGGAGAGTGGGCAACAGATTTGGAAGACCGCCACGCGTGGGCCGGTGCCTTGCACTCCGGCGATCGACCACGGCAGAGTCTATGTGGGTAGCTACGACGGAAAATTCTACGCACTCGATGCACAGAGCGGCGCGGTGAAATGGAAATTTGCCACGGAAGGAGAACGCCGTTTCGAAGCGAAAGGCCTGCATGGTTGGCAACCAAAAACCCAAACCTTTGCCGACGCCTTCGACGTGTTTCTTTCCAGTCCTGCGGTGGTGGACGGCGCAGTTTACTTCGGCAGTGGCGACGGAAATCTCTATTCACTGGACGCTAATTCGGGTGAACTGCGTTGGAAATTCAAGACGGGCGATGTCGTGCACGCATCTCCCGCGATCGTGAATGGAGTGGCCTTTGTCGGTAGCTGGGACAGTTATTTCTACGCGGTGGATGTTTTTTCGGGAAAAGAGAAGTGGCGCTACCATGCCGGCGAGGATCCCCTGGTTCATAATCAGGTCGGCTTCCAATCCTCGCCTGCCGTCGTTGATGGTGTGGTCTATACCGGCTGTCGCGACGCGCAGCTTTACGCGCTCGACGCCGTCACGGGCAAAGAGAAGTGGAAATTCGATAATGCGCTGAGCTGGGTCATCACTTCTCCAGCGGTGGTGGAGAGGAAAGTCTATTTTGGTACTTCCGATTCCAGTCTCTATCACGTGGTGGAGGCGGCGAACGGCAAGCCGATTCTGAAAAAGGAAGACAAAGCCTACCTGTTCTCTTCGCCCGCGGTCACTAACGATGTGGTGTTTATCGGTGTATTGAACGGCACCCTTGAAGCACGCGATCGCAACTCCGGGGAGTTGCTTTGGGAATTTCAGACTGAGAAGTCCAAGCAAAACGCAAACTGGGTCCTGACTGGGGAACGAAGATTTAACGTCCCTCTCCTGTTCTTCGACGTCTGGCGGGAAGGCCCGCTCGTATCGGTCGATCGGCAATTTGCCATCGGCGCGATCTTCTCGTCTCCACTGGTGGCAAAGGGTGTCGTTTATTTCGGCAGTACGGACGGTTTTCTCTACGCGCTGGAGTGATGGGCAAAGGATAAAGGGCAAGGGAGAAAGGGGAACGGGGAACGGATGGGGAAAGGTAAACACCGAACACCGAACGCCGAACGCCGAATGACTGAGAGGAGTCAGTTCGAAGTCGCTCTACTCAGTGTTCTTTGTGAACTTTATGTGCTGTCCGAAGACGGCGAAGAAAACGTCCAACGCTCAACGCTGAATGCCCAACGCCCAATGAAAAGGCTAAGAAAGGCAAAGCGGCTCGGAAAGCGTTAAAAATGTTAGAGGGGTTAAATTGTCAAAAAGGGGAAGAGCGGGCGACAAATCCTGGCTCGGCGTACGGATCGCTACTGCCCAGAGTCCGAGAGATCGGCGCGGGTGAAGATGGAAACGACTTTGTGGCCGCGTTGCTCGATGTTTTCGCGGCCGCCTTCCTGTCGGTCGACGAGGACGAGGACGAAAGCGACGTGGCCGCCGGCTTCTTCGATCGCGTCGATCGCCTGAACGGTCGAGCCGCCGGTGGTGATGACATCGTCCACCACGACAACGGTGTCGCCCGACGCGAAATTTCCTTCGATCCGTTTTTGTCGGCCGTGATCTTTCACGGCTTTGCGAACCGTGAAAACCTGGAGTGGCGTGGAGGAATTTTCGCGGTGTGCGGCGATGCCGATGCTGAGCGCAATCGGATCAGCACCAAGGGTGAGGCCGCCGATGGCGTTGACTTTTTTGTTCAGCTTCGCGGCGGTTTGTTTCAGCGATGCCCAGCCGACTTCGCCGATGAGACAGGCGCCGCGCGGATCGAATGTAGTGACACGGCATCGACGTAGAAGTCACTCTTCGCGCCGGAGGCGAGGGTGAATTCGCCGTGGCAGACGGAT
>QHPN01000197.1 GCA_003219115.1 Verrucomicrobiota bacterium
TGCCGACGAAAATCATGCTCGGCAGGCTGCCGAGCATCGCAGGCTGGCAGCCTGCGCTCCCCGATCCGGAGTCTTAACCATGCAACGCAAGAGCGCATATTTCCTTTTTCTAGCGGTGCTGACCATGCTCGTCATCGGAGTCGTCATGCTTTTCAGCACCAGCGCTTTTGCGCGTGATGCCCACGGCGATGTTTACTTTTTCATCAAACGCCAAACTCTCTGGCTCGGGATCGGGCTCACGGTTTTGATCGGAGCGGCATTGGTCGATTACCATTTCTGGTATCACACCTGGTGGCTGTGGTTCCTTCTCGCCCTCGGAACGCTGGCGCTCTGTTTCGCGCCCCATCTCGGAATGCGTATTAACGGCTCGCGTCGCTGGGTCGGGGCGGGCCCGATCACATTTCAGCCGTCGGAAATTGCCAAGACCGCCGCCGTCTTCTTTCTGGCGTGGTGGTTCGTTCGTTTTGAGAGCCGCACCCGCAACCTGATTTTTGGCTTCATCGTTCCGCTGGCTGTGACAGCTCTGTTAATTTCACTTATCATCACCGAGGTCGATCTCGGCACCTCGGCCCTGATCGGCGCCACTACTCTGGTGATGATGTTCGTCGCTGGAACAAATCCCATCCTGCTCAGCGCCTTCTTCGCGACCGGGTTGGGTGGATTTATTTTTACTGCCAGCTGCGTGCCGGAGCGGATGAACCGGCTCCTGGCGTTTTTGCATCCGGAAAATTTCAAACAGGATGCCGGGTTACAGCAGATGCAGGCGCTGATCGCGTGGGGCAGCGGTGGAATGGAAGGCCTTGGCCTCGGTCACGGACGCCAAAAAATGCTCTACCTGCCTTACGCCCACACGGATTTCATTTTTCCCATGATTGGTGAGGAACTGGGATTGCGCGTGAGCTTGCTCGTCGTGTTTCTGTTTCTCGTCATCATCGTTTGCGGAATGATGATCGCGCTGCACGCCAAGGATCGTTTTGGCATGCTCCTCGGGTGCGGGATTGTTTCGCTGTTGGCGTTGCAGGCGGCGGTGAACATCGGGGTGACGACCTCGCTTTTGCCAAACAAAGGGTTGCCGCTGCCGTTTATCAGTTACGGAGGCTCGAATCTCGCAGCCTGCCTCTTCGGTATCGGTATTTTGTTAAGTATTTACCGGCAGGCCAAACTAGAACCGGGAAATACAAAACGCATCACCATGCAGGCTCGCACGACGCCGAGAATATGAGGGATTTCAGATTATCCGGAGGGACGTGCTTCCGCACGTCCCTCCGTCCTGCAATTGCGTTTCCAAACAGGTTCGTCTTTAGCGCCAAAGGCGCGGTATCATATCAGCCTGGGGCAACGCCCCAGGGTTCGCATCGTACAAAAAACCCGAGCGCTGAAAGCGCGATTCATTGTGTCGTGTTGAATCGCGCCTTCAGCGCTGATGGTGATTTGGGTCAAGGTCCTGGGGCGATGTCCCAGGCTGGCAATGAGATCGCGCCGTTGGCGCTAATCTCGTTCCCAAACAGAGCTTGGGAACGAGGAGGTGCAGGGAAGTAGTATGAACGCGGTTATCGCATGTGGAGGAACTGGAGGGCATCTTTTTCCGGGACTTGCCGTCGCCGAAGTGTTGCGCGAGCGCGGACACGAAGTGCTGCTTTTTGTCTCGGAAAAGGATGTCGACGCGCTGGCATTAAAGGAACATCCCGAAATTCCGTTCGAGAAACTCCCCACCATCGGTCTGCCGTCGCCGTTTTCACCGGCGATCCTGGGATTTCTTCGCCGATTCAACGAAAGTTTCAGGCGTTGCCGTTCCATCTATCGCCGATTTAATCCGCAAGTTGTTCTCGGAATGGGAGGGTTCACCTCCACCGCGCCGGTGCTTGCCGGAAAAATGCGGGGCGTGCCGACGTTCATTCATGAATCGAATGCCATTCCCGGCAAAGCCAACAAATTGACGGCTCGCTTGGTGCGGGCCGTTCTACTCGGCTTTAAGGAATGCGCGCCGTTTTTCCCGAAAGTAAAAACGGAAGTGACCGGCACACCGATTCGGATGGAGTTGCAGCGGCTCGATCGCGGCGCGGCGCGTGAAAAACTCGGGTTAAGAGCGGACCTCGCAACTCTGCTGGTGATGGGCGGGAGCCAGGGTGCAAGCGGAATTAATCAGGCGATGATCAAGTCGTTGCCAGCGCTGGATGGCGCGGCGCTGCAAGTGATTCATCTCACTGGAGCACGCGATGAAAAACTTGTGGCGGACAATTATCGCCGCGCGAAACTGCCGGCTTTTGTGGCGGGGTTTCATCATCGGATGGAAGAACTGTACAGCGCGGCGGATTTCGCGGTTGCCCGATCCGGCGCAGCCAGTCTGGCCGAGCTGGCAGCCTTCGCTCTGCCCGCCATTCTGATTCCGTTTCCCTACGCGGCCGACGATCACCAGACGCGGAACGCCGAGGTTTTCGTCAAGGCCGGGGCGGCCTTCGTGGTGAGGGAATCGGACATCCTGGATGACGCGCTCGCCCACAAGATTCTTCTTTTTATCGAAGACCGGGGTGCCCTCCAGCGCATGTCGCAAAGCGCCGCCAACCTTTCGACGCGAAATGCCGCCAGCGCGGTGGTGGAAACGATCGAGAAATATACCAGCGTCGCCGAATGAAAACCGGGCCTACACAACTCAATCTGGCGCGTTTTCTAACGCGCGAGCATCATCGCGTCCACCTCGTCGGTGTGGCCGGGAGCGGCATGAGCGGTGTCGCGGCCCTCTTGCTCGAGCTTGGCCATCAGGTGAGCGGATCGGACAAATCGGTCTCGCTCGAAGTGGAACGGTTGCAGCGCCTGGGCTTGAAATTTTTCCAGCAACATCGCAGCGAAGACGCCGCTCAAGCCGAGCTCATCGTCTATTCCTCCGCCATCAGGCCGGATAATCCAATTCTCGTTAGCGCCCGGGAATCGGAGACGCGCACGGCGCGACGCGCGGAAGCGCTGGCAGCGATTATGCAGGGGAAACGCGGGATCATCGTTTGTGGCATGCATGGCAAGACCACCACCTCGGCCATGGCCGCACATGTTCTGCGGGAAGGCGGCCTGCACCCATCGCATTATGTCGGCGCGGAAATTCCGATTCTCGGCCAGAACGCCCATTGGGACGCGCGGGGAGAATATTTTGTGGCCGAGGGCGACGAAAGCGACGGCACCATTCGCTGTTTTCATCCTGAACATATCCTGATCCTGAATATCGAGCCGGAGCATCTCGATTTTTATGAGGACCTGGCGGAAATCGAAGCAGTCTTTGATCAGTTAATCGGACAAACCTCCGGCAAAGTCTTTTTCTGCCTGGATGACCCCGTCGCCAGGCGGGTTTGCAAATCCGATCGCTCGGTTTCCTACGGGTTTAATGAGAATGCCGATTATCGCGCGAAGGATATTTCGCTGGAGGATTTCTCCTCAGTCTTTTCTGTATTTCGGCGCGGTGAAAGACTGGGCGAGGCGCGGCTCAACGTTCCCGGTCGGCACAATGTGCAAAACGCCACCGGCGTAATTGCACTCGCAAGCGAGCTCGGCGTCCCATTCGAAAAGATCGCCCCTGCGCTAACGAAATTTCGGCACGCCCGCCGCCGTTTCGAAATCAAATATGCCAGCGATCGCTTTTTGCTGGTCGATGATTACGCGCATCACCCCACGGAAATCCGTGCGACGCTGGCGACAGCGCGTTCCACGGGACGCAAGCGGGTGCTGACAATGTTTCAGCCGCACCGCTACACGCGCACCAAGGCATTGCGCAATGAGTTTGGCGCCGCCTTTGACCAGGCCGATCGCGTTGTTATCACCGATGTTTATCCGGCGAGCGAGCCGCCTATTCTCGGGATCAGCGGTCAGACCATCGCCGACGCCATCTCCGCGCACGGTCATCGCGGTGTGACTTATCAATCGCGTTTTGTGCGCGTGCATCGCGACATCGGCAACATGCTGGCTTCGGGCGATCTCATTCTTAGTCTCGGTGCCGGAAACATTCACGAGCAACTCTCAATTCTGGCAGCGGAACTCGTCGTTGCCGAAAAATTAAAGGCGATTGTTGGCGAAGAAGGCGACGTGCGTCTGCACGAACCAATGGCGAAACATACGACCCTGCGCGTTGGCGGTCCGGCGCAATTTTGGGTCGAGCCACGGACGGAAAGACCATTTGCCGAACTGATTCGTTTTTGCCGGCGCGAAAACCTGCCGCTCTTCGTCGTCGGGCGCGGTTCGAACCTCCTGGTGCGCGATGGCGGGATCGAAGGTGTGGTTGTTCATCCTTGTGGCGGAGAATTCGATGACATCACTGTCAGTGGAAATGAAATTACGGCCGGGGTCGGCGCAAAACTGAAGCAAGTCGCGTATGCGGGCCGCGATGCCGGCATCGGTGGCCTGGAATGGATGGAAGGAATTCCCGGAGAAGTCGGCGGCGCGTTGCGGATGAACGCCGGCGCCATGGGCGGGCAGACGTTTGAGCATGTCGTCAGGGTGCGTGTTCTCGATGACGAAGGAAATGCCCACGTCATGACTCCGTCGGAGATGGAAGTGCACTATCGTCACGTTCCCACCTTGGAAAAACGATATGCGGTTTCGGCCGTATTTCGCGGGACGCCTGCGGCGAAGGAAGAAATTGTGCGAAAACTCGAGGAGTCGCAGCACAAACGCAAAACCACCCAGCCTGCTGCCTCCAGCGCCGGATGCATCTTCAAAAATCCGGAGAGCATTCCAGCGGGAAAATTAGTGGATGAGCTGGGTTTGAAAAATTGCGCAATCGGAAAAGCCCGCGTCTCCGAGGTCCACGGGAATTTTATTGTTAACGATGGCGGTGCGA
>QHPN01000198.1 GCA_003219115.1 Verrucomicrobiota bacterium
CGCCAAACGCGGTGCGATTCCTGTGGCAACTAAAAGTACAAACGCGACGAGCAGGTAGTTCAACAAAGTCGAATCGTTCGAAGCTATGGTGCGCTTGATCAGAAGAGTCAGCGGCACCATTAGCCAGACGAACAGATAGCCGAAGGCGAGGGGCGTAAACATCAGGATCAAAGTCAGAAGTGCGGCGAATTCGCCGGCATTACTTTGTGGAGAGCACTCGCGCGGCATTGTCCAGACAAAGAAAGCTCCCAGAATGAGCGCGCATGCAACAATGACCATATTTACGGTCTTGAAGTTAAGATTGACGATATTCGCGTAAACCGATGGATTCGGCTTGTCGTCCACAGTGATGCGCCTGAGCAAGCGATTTGCCACGCCGAAAATCGATTGATTTTTCCAACTGTAACTTCGGGCTGGTCGTTGTGCGATCCCGCCTTCTTCATAGCGCAACATCCCGCGTTGCCACTCGCTAACGTCATTCACCGTTCGTTGCCACCCACGAAATGGAATTGGCAGAATTAAGAGCAAAATGATGAGGGTAACCAGAAGAGCCGCAGCTGCCGTCCAGTAACGCCGATAAATAAGATAAGGAATGGCGAGCACTGGAAAGGCTTTGATCGCGACCGCAACTGCAATCAACGCGCCAGCCAGAAATTGCCTGTGACAGCGCAAGCTGAGAAAAGCACCCAGGACGAGGGCAAGCAGAAGGAGGCTCGGTTGCCCGAGGTGATAACTGGACCAGACAAATGGGATGGCGATGAGATTCGCGATAACAATCGGCGAGTTTTGAATGCGCTTTTCCGAAACCAACCCGCTGGTAAACCAGATGCACAGGAGCCACGCCACGGTGTTGACTGACGATAAAACGAGAATCAGCGCGGCTTTGCCAAAAAATGCCGGCACTGCCAACATCAGCGCGCACGTCGGCGGATACATGAACGGGAAAATCTCGCCGTGCGGAAAGATCTCACCGCCATCCAGGACCGTTTGACCCGCTTGATACCAGGTTCGGTAATCCATGTCCGTGCCAGTGCGCAGAAACCGGATGAATGGAATCAGGGTGAAGGTGAGAGCGGTCGTGATAAACAAGAGGCGCACCAGAAATCGTGCACGCGGGCAATCCAGCCATTCGGCAAGGCCGCGCAGCCAAATGATCACGCGATGAAACCTTGCGGTCGCCATAAATGACTGTAGCGGCGGTCTACGGCCGCCGGCATGTGAAGTTTCTGGCGGTCATAGAGTCCGAGCCGGACGGGCGCAGCCGCTACAGCTCTCCCGCTTTGCCTGCGCGCTTCATCCCTTCGGCGATTGTCTTGGGACGCGCCTTGTGCCAGTCGGTGCTTTGTTCGTAGGCATGGGCAATTTGAAAAATGCGCGCCTCGTCCAGCGCTTTTCCGAGTAGCTGCAACCCGATCGGCAATTTCTTTCCGCTCTCTGAGTCGGCGAATCCACACGGTAGACTGATTCCGCAAATGCCAGCGAGGTTTGCGGCGATGGTGAAAATGTCGGCCAGATACATTTGCAATGGATCTGCTGTTTTTTCGCCGAGTTTGAACGCGGGTGTCGGGGCCGTCGGCGAGGCCAGAGCATCGACTTTTTCGAACGCATGAGCAAAATCGCGCCGGATGAGTTCGCGCACCTTCTGCGCGCGCAAGTAATAGGCGTCGTAGTAACCCGAGCTGAGAACGTAGGTGCCGAGAATAATCCGCCGTTTCACTTCGGCGCCGAATCCTTCTTCACGAGTGCGGGCGTAGTGATCGAACAAATTGGTAATGTTGTCTGCCCGATGGCCGTAACGGACCCCATCGAAGCGAGCCAGGTTGGCGGAAGCTTCCGCCGTCGCCAGGATGTAATAGACGCTGACAGCGTACTCGGTGTGCGGAAGCGAGACCTCAACGATTTCCGCACCAAGCGATTCCAATTGTTTTACGGCAGCCGTGACCGCGGTTTTCACCGCCGAATCGACGCCGTCAATCATGTATTCTTTCGGTAATCGAATGCGGATGTCTTTCAGATCCCGGCCAAGGTTCTTTGCATAATCCGGCACTGGAGCGTCCAGTGAAGTCGAATCCCGCGAGTCGTGGCCGGCAATCGCGTTCATGAGCAACGCCGAGTCGTGTACAGTTTTCGTTAGCGGCCCGATCTGGTCGAGAGAGGAAGCGAAAGCAACAAGACCGAAACGCGAAACGCGACCATAGCTGGGTTTGAAGCCGACTACTCCGGACAACGCTGCGGGCTGACGAATCGATCCGCCGGTGTCGGTACCAAGTGCGCCAAAAGCGATGTCAGCGGCCACGGCGGCGGCTGAGCCGCCGCTTGATCCACCGGGCACTCGCGATAAGTCCCATGGATTGTGCGTCAGCTGCGCGCTCGAATTTTCCGTCGAGGATCCCATCGCGAATTCGTCCATGTTCATTCGTCCGAATGGGATCGCACCATGTGCGCGCAGCTTTTCGATCGCGTTTGCAGTATAAGGTGCGCGATAGCCGCCAAGGATTTTCGAGCCGCAGGTGCATTGCTGGCCTTCGACGTTGATCAAATCCTTCAGTGCGATCGGGATCCCACCGAGCGGCAAAGCCACATCCGTTTTTTTTGCCTCGGTCACTGCGGCAGTGAGATCGCGCGTCAAATAGGCGCCGATCTTGTCATCAACGGTATTGATCCGCTCTTCCAGCGATTCCAGCACTTCGACTGGCGAAACTTCCCGCCGCCGCAGCATATCCTGAACTTCGACGATGCTAAGCGCCGGCAGCTCGCGCTTCGTCATTCCACAACTTTGGTAACGATGAAAAGATTATTGGCCTGGCGCGGCGCGTTGCTCAACGCCTGCGCGGGAGTGAACCAATCCTTTGCTTTGTCTTCGCGAAAGACGTTGAAAATCGGAAGACCGTGGGCTGCCGGTTCTACGCCCTCAACGTTCACTTCATTTAGTTTCTCAGCGTAATGCAAAACGTCACCCAGTTGCTTTTGAAAAAGCTCCGTCTCGTCCGCGGTCAGATGCATCCTGGCCAACTGCGCCACATAGCCGACGTCGAGTTCGCCAGCCATTTTAGAAATGGAACCGGGTCATCAGCCAGATGACAGCCGCGGTCAGCGCAATCACCAGAACCAGAAAAATGATCCGGCCTTCCCGGCGTTCCTTGCGCAATGAACCTGGCCGGCGCACGCCCCATTCATTGTCGTCCCAGCGCTTGTCGTGCAATGAGAACGAAGCATCGAGGCGGCTGCCGCGCTGATTGGCTCGCTCCAACAGTTCCTCCCGTTGCTTCCGAGATGTTTCCTGTGCCAGACGCGGCGCGTCGTCGATCATATGTTGCAATTTCTGCATCTGATCGCGCAGCGCATTCTCGCGTCGAGCCAGCTCTTCTTGTTGTTTATCAACCGCCGAGCCGGATTTAGGCAAACGCCGAGTCATTCGCAAACTTTAGCCCTTCGCCATCCACCAGAAGATTAGCAAGCTGACCAATCCTACCGTAATCAGAGGGAGCGAGAGGGCGAATCCGATCAGAATCCATTGGCCGAACGAGCGCTCCCCTCCACCGCGCACGACCTCAGGCGCGGCTTCCGGCAACGGCACGCCATCTGCATCCTGCGTCGCGATCGCCTGCAACCGGCTTCGCTGCTGGCTGAATTCCGCTCGCGCATCGTCCACCGTGCTCAGCGCCCGGCTCAATTCCCGGTGCAAATCCGCGGGATTCCATCCTTTTGGATCGATCCCTTCCAGGATTTCGAGATGTTGCCCGAAGCTCTCGCGCGTCGCCCGCAGTTGCTCGAGTTTTTTCTGCGTCTCGTACGCTTCGCGCTCTAGCACCACGAGGGAACGCGTTAGCTTGTCGGTCATCTCCGCCCGGCCACGCTGCAATTCCTCCTGTCGCCGGCTGAGTTCCTCCAGCTCGCGTTTTTGTTTTTCGATCTGCTCCTGTTGCCGGCGCAATAGCAGCAACTGCTCCTGCGCCTTTTGCACCTGCGAATCGAGCAGCTCGGGGGTAACTGTATCTTCCTCGGTTAATTCCAGCATCTGTTCCATCGCACGAATCCGTTCTGGCATGGGTTTGCGGAGCAAAGCGTTGTGCCCGGCTCCGACTAAGTCGGACATTAAAGAGTCAAGTCTGAATTTCCAGACTTTTCATCTTCGCCGACGAAATTTTTCTTTTCCAAGGAACGTCCGGCTCGGACCTGCCGACCGTCTAAACATCGGCTGGAAGCGGATGCCACTCTACCTAAATCGACGGCTTCATTTCCAACAACACGCCCTTGAAATATTCCGTCTCCGGCATTGTCGGGACGACCGGGTGATCGAGGGCTTGTTCGAAACGCCGGAGCCGTCGTGCCGATCGACGCGCGTCCACCAGCGCCGCCGAGATTGTTTCGGATAAAATTGCATCGCTGATGTGGTGTGAACAGGAAAACGTCGCCAGGATTCCGTCGCGTGAGAGCAACTTGAAGGCGCGTAAATGCAGCTCGCGATAACCGCGAATGGCATCGCGCACGCCACTTTTCGTTTTCGTGAATGACGGCGGATCGAGAATGATTAAGTCAAATTGGGCTCCCGCTTTCTCTGCGGCGCGCAAATAGGGAAAGACATCTTGTTCGACCCATCGCACCGTCAATTCATTGCGTTTTGCATTCTGCCGAGCCGTCGCGATGGCGTTCGCCTGCATCTCGACACCGATTACTTCGGTCGCGCCCGCCCGGGCACAGGTCAGCGCAAATCCTCCTTCGTTGGTAAAGCAATCCAGAACCCGCCGGTCGGCCGCCAATTCGGCTACGGCCGGATAATGCGAAAGCTGGTCGAGATAAAATCCAGTCTTTTGCGCATTCAGAAGATCGATCAAAAACTTCACTCCGCAGATTTCGAATTCGCATTCCCGCGCCTCGCCACGCAGGACCCCGGTCATTGGTTGTAAACCTTCCGCGCCTCGCACCGCCGCATCGCTGCGCTCGATGATGGAAAGTGGCGCAAGCTTCCAGCTTGCGTTTTCCGGATTCGCAACCTGGAAGGTTGCGCCACTTTGAAAAACTGCGCGGATCCCCTCCACGATTATTTCCCGACGTTGATCCATCCCAAGAGTCGTTAGTTGCAAAACAAATTGATCCCCGTATCGATCGAGCGTCACACCCGGCAATCCGTCGCTCTCGCTCCAAACCACGCGATGCAGCCGCGGATTCACCTTGCGGCGGGAACGGTATTCCGCCGCGTGCGTGATTCGTCGCTTGAAGAAATCGAGATCGAGATCCTGTCGTCGATGAGAAAAACGACGCGCCACAATCTGTGACTTCGAATTCCAGATCGCGCTCCCCAGCATTTTGTCGCGTCCGTCCTTGATTGAAATGACGTCGCCATCGGCCGGATCGCCGAAAATCTTCAATACCTCGCTCGAGAAAACCCAGTCGTGGCCATGCAGGATTCGGGCGCGCGGTCGAACGACAATTCCAGCCATAGAAAGATCAACGTCCAGCGTCCAACGCCCAACGTCCAACAAGCAAACAGCCTCTTGATTGCACGTTGAAAGTCGGGCATTGAACGCTGAGTTTTGAACGATGCAAACCCGACCACAAAGCTCCATCGACCTTCCCGGAATTAAAAAACTATGCAGCGGCAAAGTCCGCGAAGTCTTTGACCTCGGCGACACTCTCCTCTTCGTCGTCAGCGATCGCCTCTCCGCCTTCGACGTAATCCTGCCTGACCCGATTCCATTTAAAGGCGCGGTTTTAAATCAGATTTCGGCGTTCTGGTTCAAGCGTTTTCAGAAGATCGATAATCATTTTGTCACCGCGGATTTCGATGAGTTCCCTGCGCAACTGAAAAAATTCCGCGACCAGTTGGCCGGTCGTTCCATGATGGTGCGCAAAACCACACCGCTCACGGTCGAATGCGTGGTGCGTGGTTATCTGGCCGGATCCGGTTGGAAGGAATATCAGCAATCGCAAAGCGTCTGCGGAGTCAAATTGCCGCCGAGCTTGCAGCTCGCCTCGCCGTTACCGAAGGCCATCTTCACGCCATCGACCAAGGCCGCACAGGGCCACGACGAAAACATCGACATGAACGAATGTCGCCGTTTGCTCGGCGACGAAACCGCCGCTCGGGTTGAAAGGTTAAGTCTGGAAATTTATTCCACCGGTCGTGATTACGCGAGTGAACGCGGCATCATTGTCGCCGACACAAAATTCGAATTCGGCACGCTCGACGGCAAGTTGCTGCTGATTGACGAATGTCTTACGCCGGATTCATCGCGTTTCTGGCCGAGAGACCAGTATTTGGTTGGAGAAAGCCCGCCCAGTTTCGACAAACAGTTCGTGCGCGATTACCTGGAGACCCTCGATTGGGATAAAACGCCGCCCGCGCCTCACTTGCCGCGAGAAATTATTGAAAAGACGAGTGCGAAATATCGCGAAGCTTTTGAGCGCCTCACGGGCAATAAATTGTCATCCTGAACCGCGAAGACGGTGAGGGATCTCACGATTGCTCTCAGGTTTAGGAGAGATCCTTCGCGTTCGCTCAAGATGACAGCCGTGCTAATGCGGGAGCAATAAATGTTGTGCCAAAGGTTGGCGCCGACGAAGTGGATCGGCCGCTCCGTCAATCGCCAGTCCGGCTCGGACCGATGCCAAAGGATAGCGGCTTCGCCGTCTAACATTAGCAGCGAGGTCCGAGCCGGACCGGCACGACTGCTCGATCCACCCTTTGCGATCGCTCTCGATGAATTTTGATCGTCGCACCATCACGCTCAGCGCCGCATTGTTTTCCGGGACGCTGCTCGTTTTCAGCCGCGCCATTGGCAACGATTTCGTTAATTACGATGATCCGGTTTACGTTACAGAGAATCCACATGTGCAGGCCGGCCTGCTGCCTGGAGGAATTGGATGGGTTGACGACCAGTGCGGCCGCGAACTGGCATCCGCTCACCTGGATTTCGCACATGGTGGATTGGTCGTGCGAAGAAGCGATTTCGCGGCTGGAAAA
>QHPN01000199.1 GCA_003219115.1 Verrucomicrobiota bacterium
ATGCAGCAAATGGATTCCCTGTTTCAAAAGCGCGAAGCCTTCCCGCAGATCAGTCGGCGGCTTTGCTTTCAAGATTAATTGAATTTCCTGCGCTAAATCTCCGACGTCATTGACGCCGAGTGCCATGGCAATGCGTCTGCGCGAGCCCATGGTGTTGATCGCGACAGGAAAGGCTGATGTTTTCCCATCAATGGTCGGTTTCTCAAAAAGCAGCGCCTTTCCGCCACTGGGCGCTTTCATCTCACGATTTGCCCATTCCGCAATCACCAGCTCGGTATCGACCAGCTCGCGAATGCGTAGCAATTCCCCGGCGCGCTCGAGCTCTTCGAGAAAATGGTGGAACGACCGAAACGCCATCGCTGCCTAATGTGCGTTCCGATTCAAAACGGCGCAACGGCCGAAGTAATCGGCTCAGCGGTACGAGCCGACCATGTGCTGGAATCCGACAACGCGACCGTTCACGAAGGTAACGGTTTTGTATGGGTATTGCACGGTTGGGGGGATGTACGAATAGAAAAAGGGATCGTAAAACGGATCGCCAAAGACGACGAAGCGATGTCCATGATGGGTGCGAAAGACGCCGACGCCGCCGCCGCCCCAGAAGCCGGGATAGCCGTAACCACCGTATCCGCCGTATCCGTAGCCACCGTAGCCGCCGTAGGCAGTGGTGGTGGTATAATAGACCCAGGTTTCGGTGGCATTGCCACGCGCGTAACCGTTCACTTTTTGTTCGGGAGCGCCCCAAGCCAGCCAAACCGCATTCCTCGACATCCCAGGTGCGACCTGGCCCTGAGCGACGAGCTGCTGCTGGCGAGCCGGCAAGCTATTGTAGAGATCCCGATTCTCTGAGATTCGCGATTCCGGAGTAGCACATCCACCAAAGAAAAGTGCGCCGGCCGCAGTAGTAGTCAGCAGCGCCCACGGCAAAAATCGACATTTCATCATTTAAAAATCATACAAGGGTGGGCTAACGAGTCAATCGTGCCCATTCGCTTGATTGAACAGCGGCGCCGACACGAAGTTGCGCGCAGCTCGGACAATAATGCCACGGGGGAGATGTTTCGATTTGCTGACAAATTTAGGAGACTGTTGAAATATTGGGGTGGGTCGCACGTAGAGGCAGAAGGAGGGATGGCAGGGAGCCGAGGGAGGCGCATCCCCGTCCCGCAGCTCCGTGGCCAGCTGCCCTCCTGCCTCGCGCCGGCAACGGTTGCGTTGATTTTGGCGCTGGCCGGCGTTGCTCGCTGGGCCGAGATCGCTGCGGATATCGGCGCTGCGCTTCGCGCCTTGGCCAACGCCAAAATCCACAGCAACGCGACCCATTGGCCAACGCCAAAATCCACAGCAACGCGAGCCACCCCAGTATTTCAACAGTCTCCTAGCGCCGGCCTTCTCTGCGCGTCCGCAGTTCAAATCGACGGCGGTAATCGCTTGGCGCAATTCCAAATCGCCGTGCAAAGGCGCGCCGAAAAACGTCGGCGCTTCGAAATCCTACAGAAGCCGCGATTCGGTCCACGGATGCCAGCGGTGCGCTTAATCGTCGGCGGGCTTCACTTAGACGAAGTTCCTCGACAAATGCTGCTGGAGTTCGATCAAACGCAGACTTGAAACGGCGATTGAAATGTCGCTCGCAAAGGCAGACTCGGCGCGCCAGAACAGCCACCGACAGATCGCAATCCAGATGACCGAGGATCCAAGCTGCTAAATCGCTGAAAGAGTCAGCAGATTCGATCTGGAACTGTAGCGGTTCGGAATATTGTGCCTGTCCACCCGCTCGCTTGAGATAAACAACCAGCTCGCGGGCGGCGGCGAGGGCCACGCGAGGGCCGTAATCTTCTTCGATGAGAGCCAGCGCGAGATCAATGCCTGCGGTAACGCCGGCGGAAGTGTAAAACTTGCCGTCCTTGCGAAATAGAGCATCGCTGTCCACTCGCAGAGCTGGAAAACGGCGAGCGAGATCCTGAGTGAACCGCCAATGCGTCGCGACGTGCCGTCGGTTGAGCAGGCCGGTCGGCGCTAGTCCGTAGATGCCGGTGCAAACCGAGGCGATACGCCGAAGAGTGGGTGCTCGTCTCGCAACCCAGTTAGCAACGCGCCGGTTGATCCACGCTTCGCGCAAGCCTTTGCCGCCCGGGATAATCAGGGTATCGACCTCATACCTATTCGAAATGGAATGGTGCGGTTTCAAAACTACTCCTGATTCCGAAATGAATGGCCGCGGATTGATTCCAATGATCGAAGTTTCGTAACGCTGGCTCAGGCTGGCGGCGGCGAAAGCTTCAAGCGGACCGATGAGATCGAGTGCCGCTACGTTTTCAAATCCAAGAATGCCAACGCGAATCGGTTTCGTCATCAATGTCCGTCGGGGGATTAAGACATATTTCAAAAAGTCTGAAATAGTCTGATCAATGTCATAGCGGACATTCCAGCATAATTACACTGTGTGCCAATTAAAATCGTGGAGGCGATTCAATGAAATATCCTCATTCTAATCAGAGCTACTCAACCGCAGCCCTCTCAGCATTCTTAGCGATGTTACTCTTACTTGTCTCGGATCGGTTCGCCCAGCTGCATGCGGAATCGTCGCCTGCACCGCCGCTCAAGGTCGCATTTGTTATTTCCAACAGCGCCAACGTCATCGATATGACCGGCCCGTGGGAGGTTTTTCAGGATACGACGGCGGGAGACCGGCCCGGTTTCGATTTGTTCACGGTTTCGGAATCCGCGGACGCGATTACAATCACCGGCGGTCTCCGCGTTCTTCCCAATTACACATTTTCAAACGCGCCGCATCCCGACGTGGTAGTCATTGGGGCGCAAGAGGGCACAGCACATTTGGGCGAGTGGTTGCGCGCCCGTGCCACCGATAGTCGCGTCGTCATGTCCGTTTGTACCGGGGCCTTCAAACTGGCCAATGCCGGGCTGCTTGATGGCAAGAAGGCGACTACACACCACGAATTTTGGGAAACCTTTGCCAAAAAATTTCCGAAGGTCGATCTCCAGCGCGGCAACCGCTTCGTGCAATCCAGCGATGTAATCTATACCGCTGGTGGTCTCACTTCCGGCATCGATCTGGCCCTACACATCGTGGAGAAATTCTACGGATCCGAAGCAGCAGATCGGACGGCAGCCTACATGGAGCATCGACGCTCGTCCGCGAAAGAGGACACGGTTTCGAGCGCTCTGTAAGGTCGCTGATCGCAAACGAGGCGCTCGAAATTGACATCATGCGACATGTTCGTGGATCGCTCCCCTTTTCTGTCATCCCGAGCGCATGCGAGGGACCTCACATTGGTCATCCCTTATACGAAATCGCGTAATCTATGACATCGGAGAGGTCCTTCGGTCCGAGCCGGACTGGCATTGTCTTCGCGGCTCAGGATGACATGCGCGGGGGATGATACGCATTATTCAAGGTCAATTGCCGAATTCGCCGACTCCATAAAATGCGCACCGGAGATTAACAAGGTGGGCGGCCAAATTAGCGCATGGTTGAGTGTGACTGATCGCGAATTAGGGTCGGAACCTTGATCACACGTCGTCGCGCCATTAACTTGGCCTGAAATGGAAGACCACTTTGGCCATCGCATTTCCTATTTGCGAGTGTCGGTGACTGACCGCTGCAACGAGCGCTGTGCCTACTGCATGCCGCAGGAATTGCAGGAATGGCTGCCGCGCGCTGAGATTTTATCTTATGAGGAAACATTGCGCCTTATTCGCATCGCCGCAGACCTCGGCGTAACGAAGATCCGCATCACGGGAGGCGAGCCGCTTACCCGTCGCGGGATCATCGATTTCATCCGGGAAGTTCCGAAGATTCCGGGGATTCGCGACGTCGGAGTTTCGACAAATGGAACGTTGCTGGCGCGGGAAATTGCCCCCAACTTGACGACTGCGTCGACCGTGCGCGCGGCTGGTGTTCGATCGCTCAACATTTCCCTCGATACACTGGATCGGAACGTTTACGCCCAGATCACCGGGCGCGATTTTCTGCCCGCAGTGTTGCAGGGAATTGACGCTTCGCTCGCCGCCGGGTTCGAGCAAATCAAACTGAACACGGTATTGATGCGCGGCCGCAATCAAGACCAGATCATTCCTTTGATTGAGTTTGCTGCGTCGCAGAATCTAATTCTACGTTTCATTGAAATGATGCCCGTCAGCACGACTGAAGTATTGACCGAGCAAAATTTTCTTCCGGTCGCGGAAGCGAAACGTGCGATCGAGGCGCGCTACGGCAATCTGATCCCGGAACCGACATTCCACACGAATGGTCCGGCCACTTACTATCAAATTCCCGGGCGCAAACAACGCATTGGCTTCATCGGGGCGATGACCAATCTGCACTTCTGTGAAAGCTGCAATAAACTGCGCCTGACCTGTGATGGAAAACTTCGGCCATGCCTCGGCAGTTACCTGGAGTTTGACATCATGAAACCGCTCCGCCGCGGTGCCACCGACGACGAGTTGCTGCAATTTTTCCTCGATGTGGTCGATCGGAAACCGCAGCAGCATGATTTCCGGGAAAACTATCAACCGAATCGCAAGATGATCGCAATCGGCGGGTGACGCGCTGCCGCACATAATTGGAGTGATGCAGAAATGAAGCGTTGGAATAATCGAAAGTATTGGAGTGCTGGAGTAATGGCCTGCCACCCCATGACCTTGGTGAACGCTGGAGTGATGAAATGGTGAAGCGTTTAACTCATATCGGCTCCGATGGGCGAGCACAGATGGTGGATGTGTCCGCGAAACCCTTGAGCAGGCGCACCGCGGTCGCTTCCGGCAGGATCGCTCTCCAAAAGCAAACCGCTGATCTCATTTGTAAAAACAAGATCGCGAAGGGTAACGTGGTCGCAACCGCGCGGATTGCAGGAATTCACGCAGCGAAACAAACGGCGCATCTGATCCCGCTTTGCCACACCATTCCCTTGAGCGACGTCAAAGTAGATATCGAAGTTTTCGACAATGGTGCGGAAGTGCGTTGCGTCGCGCGCACGATTGCGCAAACCGGCGTAGAGATGGAAGCGCTCACCGGTGTCGCGGTCGCATTGCTAACGATTTACGATATGTGCAAAGCCGTGGATAAGGAGATGGAGATTTCAGAAGTGCGACTTGTGACGAAAGAAAAACGAGCTGTAGCGGCGGTCGATGACCGTCGAAGTCGTCAGCAACGGCGCTCATAGCACGCGGCTAACGGAATGGAAATCAACGTCGGCATCATCACTATCTCCGATCGCGCCAGCGGCGGGCAGTATGAAGATCTCGGTGGTCCGGCTGTAAAAGCAGCTGCCGAAAAACGTGGCTGGGATGTTTTGGCCGAAACGATCGTGCCCGATGACAAAGCGCGAATTCAAGAAACGATCCGCAGCTTTTCCGGACAAGGATGCGGCTTAATCCTCACTACCGGTGGAACTGGAGTCGCTGACCGGGACGTGACGCCGGAAGCGATTCGCGCAATCATGCGCGTGGAAATTCCCGGCTTTGGCGAGGTCATGCGCGCGGAATCAATAAAACTTACGCCGAACGCAATTCTCTCACGCAGTCTGGCAGCAATTGTCGATAGTTCGCTCGTAATTGCCTTGCCTGGCAAACCGAGCGGGGCGGTAGAATGCCTCGGCTTTGTCGCCGGTGCCGTTCCGCACTCCGTCGCATTAGCCCAACGCAAACCTACTTCTTGTTAGGTGCCATACTCCTGCTCAATTCGAATATGAGCCGGAGCAGGAGAGATCTTCGCGTCTAAGAGCGGGTCATCCCGAGTCGCGAAGACGACGAGGGATCTCACAACAAGGCAGTGGGTCATCAAGCTAGCCTGTGTAATCAACGGCTTTAGGAGAGATCCCTCACTTGCGCTCGGGATGACAGAAACTGCTGCGAAAGGTTTTAGGTGCTCTCACTCCGGCCAGGTCAACAGCTGCATCAGGCGCACCCCATTTTCCGTTAGATGCGCATGCTCACCGATCCCGGCCAGCTCGTCGCGAGTAAGGTAAGTGCAATTAATCGCCGTTTTCTTTACATACGTTAACGTCGGTTGCGCGACCGGCTCGCTTCGCGCTTCAATTGCCAGCGGAACGCCAGAGCGCGCAAAACTTACTTCCCAGGATTTCGCATTCGCAGAAACGTTTTTCACCATCCAGGGATAAAATTTGCGCAAATCGAAGTGCGGCGATTCCGGCACCGTTACCTTGTAAAACGTTTCTTCCTCAGCCAGAAATTCCGGGACCGTCAAATCGGGCCGCTTTTCATGTTCGAGAAAGAAACGCGCGATATCGAGGCCGGCCAGATTAATTCCATTGTAAATGCCGTTGTGATTGGGATCACGGAAAAAGCGATTGTGCCACGATTCGAAGTTGCGGTTGAACATCAGATTGAGCTCGAGATGAACATGCGCCCGCGCTTGGTTCAATCCTTCGCCGCTGTAACCCATCCGCGCGATGCGTTCACCGCGATTGACGCGCTGGCCTGCGCTCACTGCGATTTCGCTCAGGTGCCCGTAAAGGCTGTAGTAAGGTGATCCATCCCAATCGTGTTCGATGACAATGTAACGTCCGTAGTTTGAATATCCCGGCACGGGATTGGTATGAACAACTTTGCCGTCGGCAATCGCCCGGACATCATCCAATGGTTCACCCCGTGCATCGCGATGCAGGCAGCGAATGTCGATTCCTTCATGGAAGCGCGTGTAAATCAGACCCTGCCCCGTCGACACCGGATTCCGAACGAAGCCGTAACGGCCACCTTCCCACGGAGTCGATTTTTCGCCGTGGAAATCGCGTTCAATGTATTGGTAAAATTCTCCCGCTGCAGCGGGACCTCGGAAGAGGGCGTCGTTATCGGTCGGCAGGCTGATCTCGATCCTCGAATTCTCCGCTAACGACGCGGTCGACGACGCGATCAGAGCCAGCAGGATCGCCAGCACCGGCGGCGTCATTTGTGTTTTTTCGCGCCGATCTCTGGCCACGTTTTCTGCATCAACGCGATATCTGCCGCGTTTAACCCGGAAGCGATAAAAATCTGGCCGTCGGAAACGCGTCGATCAACGAGAAGCTCCGTCACGATGCGTCCGTCGATGAACACCAGCACCGTGCTGCCGCGTCGCTCGACGCTCAGGGTATCGAGGGCGAGCCGCCCATGTTCATCCAGTTGCAGGAGCACACCAAAGTTTCCACCGCCCGCCTGGTAAGGTCGGTAGGCCGAAACGTCGTGCTCGGAAATTGTCGGTATTTTTTCAATGAAAATGTTTTTCCCGGAAATCGGTGTTGTGACGGGGGTGGTAAAAACAGAGCCATCGTTTTCATTTCCCTGCGCATGCAGCCGCACGGTGCATTTTTTTGGTTTGGCCAATGCCACTGGTGCTGCCAGAATCAGCAACAATCCA
>QHPN01000066.1 GCA_003219115.1 Verrucomicrobiota bacterium
ATTGAGCAGCCCGGCCAAAGCGGTCGCACCCTGGCCGAGGCGTTGGTGCGAACGGTGCCTGTGCCGTGAATCTCGCCGGGTTACCGCGCCTGCGACCGACCGCAGCACTGGGCGGCCTCGTGTTCGTGTTATTCGCGATGTGGTATGCCGCGTCGAGCCAGAACAACGCCGCAGCTTATCTTCTTTTCTTCACGCTCAGTAGCCTGTTTGTCGTTTCGATCCCGCACTCGCTGCTCAATGTCGCGAGCCTGAAAGCAACCACCGAATCGGTAAAGCCGACGTTCGCGGGCGATGAAGTTTCCTTGCCGGTCGAGGTCACGAACCAATCAGGGAAACCGCGTTACGGTATTCGCGTGCAGGTGCCAGACTCGGGCGGTAACGAACAGGCGGTGGATGAGATCGCAGCAGGCAGGGCTGCGCGCGTCCTGATTCGGTTCCCGGCACGCGCGCGCGGCGAATACGACGTGAAACGGTTATGTTTAGCGAGCGCTTTCCCGCTCGGCGTTTTGCGGGCAACGAAACGAATAAATTGTCACCAACGCTTTCTCGTTTATCCGAAACCAGAGGGCAATCCAAGGTTGCCGCGTGATGGCGCGCGTTCGGCGCACAACAGGCCGCGAACCGAGCTAGGCGAAGGCGACGACTTCGCGGGCGTGCGCGCGTATAAGCCCGGCCAATCGCAACGTCAGATCGACTGGAAAGCGGTCGCGCGCGGTCACCCGTTGATGACGAAGCAGTACACCACCGAAGCGACCGGCGCGCTCTATCTTGATTTTGCAACGGCGCCTGGCAGCGACCCGGAAGCGCGGCTGGCACAACTCGCGTTGTGGATTATCGAAGCGGAACGGGCGCGGCGTTCTTACGGCTTGCGTCTGCCGGGAACCGAGATCGCGCCCTCGTTAGGGCAGGCACACTTCCACGGCTGTCTCCGGGCACTGGCGCTGTTCAAATGATCAGAAAACGAGACACTCGCATTCCACGACGGCCGTTGCTCTGGCTGGCGGCCGCGCTCTTGTTTGTCCTGCCGCCATTGTTCGACGGGCTCGCGTTTTGGGTGCCGACGCTGCTGCTCTCGGCAATCGCGACCAAGTTTTGGATGGAGCCACGCGGTTATCGCCTGCGTTTTCTCCCGCTGAAGCTGGCGCTCGTCGTTGCCGCGGTGGTTGCAATCTTCATAAGTTACGGCGCGATCAAAGGCATCGAGCCCGGCGTATCGCTCATCATCGTGTTGATGTCGCTGAAGATTTTCGAGGCACACACTGCCCGTGAATTCCACTTCATGGTCATGCTCGGTTGGGTGCTCTGTCTTTGCGGATTTTTCCTGGCGCAGGACCTCGCCATCGCGGTCTGCATCATGATTGCCTTTACGCTGCTGACCACGGCGCTCGTTCAGTTCTATCGCGGATTAGCGGCGGGCAGGATTTGGCCGCCGCTACGAGGCGCGCTCGTGCTGCTCGGGCAAGGAATGCCGCTAATCGTGCTGTTGTTTTTGCTCTTCCCGCGTGTGACAGCAGGTTTTCGCCTGCTGCTAACGCCGAACCTGACATCTGCATCCGGTTTTTCGGATCGGCTTTCGCCCGGCAGCGTCGAATCTCTTGCCGGCTCAACGGCCGTTGCCTTTCGCGCTGAATTTCCCGACGACAACCTTCCCCCGCGCGCGGCTCTTTATTGGCGCGGCCTTGTCATGACACACGGCGACGGAATGGAATGGCGTTTCCGGGAGACACCGTCCTCCACGTCGCAGGAGCTTCGCGGTGGCACCACCATTCGCCAATGGGTCACGATCGAGCCGCACGGCGCGCTCTGGATGTTTGCTCTGGATCGACCAGTTACAGCTTCCCCCGGTGCGATCCTCATGCCCGGCAATTACCTGTCGAGCGGGCAGCCAATCATGAAACAGCGGCGCTACGAAGTGAGATCGTCCCTGGAGATGGCGCGTCAGGATCTGCAGCCGAGCGAACGAGAAAGTCTGCTCGAGGTGCCGGCGTCCATCAGCCCGCGGGCCCGCGAACTCGCGCAATCGTGGAGGGCGACTGATCCGGATCCGCACGCAATCGTCGGACGCGCTCTCGATTTTTTCCAAACCCAACGCTTCCGCTATTCACTTTCTCCGGGCGAATACAAAAGAAATGATCTCGAGGAATTTCTCTTTCGCCGACGTATCGGCTTCTGCGAACATTACGCGGCCAGCTTCGCGACATTGATGCGGCTGGCCGGAGTGCCGGCCCGTGTGGTCGTTGGTTATCTCGGGGGCGAGTTCAACGAAATGGGCCACTTCTATCTCGTGCGGCAATCCGATACCCATGCGTGGTGTGAGGTTTGGCTGCCCGATACCGGCTGGACGCGTGTCGATCCAACCAGTGTGGTCGCACCCGAGCGCGTAAATTTTGGTTTTGAATCTTTTCTGGAACGGAACGCTAGCGCTGGTGAGATGAGCCCTGGGTTCACGCGGACTTTTGCGCGGCAGCCGTTCTTTGCCAAAATCCGCGTGACCTGGCAAACGCTGAACTACGCCTGGGACAGCCGCGTGCTTGGTTTCGACGCTGAGGCGCAGGAAGCGTTGACGAACGAGATTGGCTTGCCGGACCTAAAACCGGTTTCGTTACTTTTCTTGAGCGCCATCATCGCTGCTGGATTTGTCCTCGTTCTCGCGATCTGGATGCAATTTCGCGCTCGCGCTCAGCCCGATCCCATTCGGAGCCTTTATGCTCGCTTCTGCGCGAAAGCCGCGCGTTTGGGCGCACCGCGCGATCCCGCCGAGGGCCCTGTTCATTTCGCGCAGCGTGCCGCAGAGTTCCTGCCAGAGGAATCCGGACGTATTGCAATGATTTCGAATTCCTACGTGGCATTGCGCTATGGGAGAGAGATAGACGTTTCGACATTGCGACAACTCGCGCATGAGGTGCATCTCTTCGGTTCCGGCAGGCGAGCAAATCCAAGATCTCACCGCGGCCGCTGAAGCCTCGCTTCGGCCAGATCGATATCTCGTTGGATGCGGCGCAAAGCCTGATCGCTGATTGCCTCTTCGTTGCGCAAGGTGATCACGGTCTCGCGTTCGATGTGCAACAATTCACAGGCGAGCTCTTCAAAATCCGCGGAAAATAATCGGTCTATGCTTACCGGCCCTTCCGCACGCAGCTGCCGGATCCGATCCACATATTCCGTCCGCAATCGTCCGATTGTTTCAGGCTTTGCTTCACGTAACGATTCAATTGCTTCGAGACGAGTTAGTGCCGCCTCATTCGCCTTCAATCGCGCCAGTCTCTCTTCGCGTTCGATCGCGTGATCATCGACAACTCCGAGCCAGCGCACGATGGGCGTCAGTGTCAATCCTTGGACGACGAGAGTTCCGAAAATGACGCAGAACGTGAGGAGCAGGATGACGTCGCGGCCCGGAAAGGGTTCGCCACTCGGCAGAACAAACGGGACGGCCAGGGCGGCAGCCAGCGAATCAGCTCCACGCAGTCCGGTCCAGGCAATTAACGCCGTGTATTGCCACGGGAAACGGACTTTTCGCCGCGATCTTCGAGACAGAAACGGCAGGTAAGTAGTCCCGAACATCCAGGCGAAGCGAACCAATACCATCACAGACACAACCATTATCGCCAACATCGCCACTTTTGTGACTGAACCCGGAGCGAGCGCGTGAGTAACCTGGGGAAGTTGCAGCCCGATGAGCATGAACAGCACTCCATTCAGAACGAACACAACCATTTCCCAGACCGGCAAAGCCTGAAGCCTCATTCGGCCGCTCAATATCCGCGGCGCCTGCCAGCCATAATAAATTCCGGCGATCACGACCGCGAGAATTCCGGAAACGTGGAGCTTTTCGCCGCTGAAGTAGGCAACATACGGCGTCAGAAGCGAAAACATGGTTTGCACCGGCGGATCATCCAGGCGCTTCTGCACCTGCGTCGCCAGCCAACCCACCGCCAGTCCAACCGCGATCCCACCCGCTGCCACAAAAAGAAACTGCGCGCTTGCCTGCCCGAGCGAAAACGCGCCTGTCATCACTGCCGCCACCGCGAACCGGAAGGAAATGAACGAAGTCGCATCATTGACGAGGCTCTCGCCTTCCAGGATGACGATGATCTTTCGTGGAACGCGCAGGTTCTGTGTTACCGACAAGGCCGCGACTGCGTCTGGGGGCGAGATGAGAGCTCCAAAGACAAAGCCCACCGCCCACGGAAGTCCGGTAAGATAGTGGAACAGTGCTGCAATTACTGTCATCGTCAGCACCACCAGGACAATGGCCATCAGCAGAATCGGTCGCAAGTTCGCTCGAAAATCTCTCCACGAAATGTAAACGGCCGCGGGATAAATCAGCGGCGGCAGAAACAAGTTAAAGACCAGCTCCGGTTCAAGATGAATCACGGGCAGGCCGGGGATCAGGGCCAACACCACGCCACCCACCGTGAGAAGGATGGAATACGGAACCCGGATTCTTCGAGCGACGATCGCGAGGAGCGCGACAATCACGAGGCAGATCAGGATTAGTTCGCCCTCACCTATCGCCTGTTTCGTTGTGTTCAATTTTACGACTCCTTTTCCCGGATTATCGCGGGGCCGGAAGGCATTGCCATCACAGAGCAACACGTAAGGTGCGCATCTTGTCGTGGTTGCTTAACTATGATCGATCCATAGATGCACTGCGGCAGAGAGCCGCCGGCCGTCTGGACAACACGCCGTTGAGCATTTCATATTCTGTCCGGCCGCAATGCAATCGACAGGCAGACTGGCGTCGCCACCGTGTGATCCGGTTATGCGTCCTAAGTTTTGCGGCTTACGAACCCGATGGCGGCGTTGACTTCGATGTTCCCGCCGTGGGCGCTGCCGGCGCAGCGGCCGGTTTTTTCTTCGCCGCGGCTTCGGCCAGCTTGGCATCTACTTCGGCAGCCTCGATCGGATGAATGCTATGATAATAGGTGTTCGACTTGGATAGCTCGTCCTTCCCTTGCCGCAACGCATCGAAGCGTTCGCGCGTACTTAACTCAAATACCTTGTCCATCTTGATCGCTTCAAACGGACAAACCTCGACGCAAATCTGGCAGCTCATGCAAACCGAGATATCGATATCGAAGATTTTCGGATAAAACTGCGGTTTGCCCATGTAATCGGGCTTCTTGTCTTCGCTCTTAACGATATAGATGCACTGCGGTGGACATTCCTTCTCGCAAATCTTGCACGCCACACAACGCAATCCCGCTTCTGCATCCTCAGTGTCATAAATTAGGAACGGAAAGTTGCGGTAGTTCTCCGGCAATGGGCTGCGCTCTTCCGGATACTGCACGGTGATCAAACGCTCTTTCTCGAAATAGCTTCCGACGAAGTTACGCGCCGTTACTGCCATCCCCTTAAGTATGCCCGTCCCGATCATTTCAAATCACTAAATCATTAGCTCACTAAATGCTCATCGATCCACTTCTCCCATGACAATATCGACGCTCCCAAGAATCACCATCACGTCGGCCACGGTATGGCCCAGGCAAAGATCTTCCAGGATCGTCAGGTTGATGAAACTGGGTGGGCGGACGCGGTAACGATAAGGATTCGAACTGCCGTCGCTTATTAAATAGAAGCCGAGCTCGCCTTTGGGGGCCTCGATGCGCCCGTATGCTTCCCCGACTGGTGGCTTGAAAGCCCGAATCTTCACCTTCGGATTCATGACCGGACCAGCGGGTATTTGTTCGAACGCCTGGTTCAGGATGGCGATGCTCTCGCGCATCTCCAGCGCACGCATCATCAGACGGTCGTAGGTATCGCCGTGTTCCCCCAGCGGAATGCGAAACTTAAACCGCGGATAATATCCATAGCCATCTACTTTGCGGATATCGTAGTTCACGCCGCACGCGCGCAGCATCGGGCCGGTAATTCCCGCGCTAATCGCAAGCCCTGGCGATAGTTTGCCAACGTTCTGCGTCCGCGCGATCAGGATTTCGTTTTCTACAATGAGATTTTCAAATTCGTCGAGAAATTTGGGAAAGCGATTAACAACCTCTTTCGCCCGCGCCAACCACTCCGGACTGGCATCCACGCGGCAACCGCCGAAACGCATGTAGTCACACATCATGCGCGACCCTGATAACGATTCGAATAAATCGAGAATCTTCTCCCGCTCACGAAAGGCATACATGAGGGGAGTTCCCCACGCGCCCATATCGCTGAGTAGAAAACCCAGAAGCGATGCATGGTTCTGAAGCCGGGTTAGCTCCGCCAGAATGACGCGTAAGTACTCAGCGCGCTCTGGAACTTCAATCCCGGCCAGTTTCTCGACACTGAGTGCGTAAGCCCAGTTATTGGTCATCGAACAAAAGTAATCGAGCCGATCAGTGTATGGCATGGAGCCGAGGTAGCTCGTGTTCTCGCCGATCTTCTCGTGGTTCCGATGCAGGTAGCCGAAGACTGGCTTGAGTTTGCGAACGATCTCGCCGTCGAGCGCCACGTTCATCCGGAATACGCCATGAGTCGACGGATGCTGCGGTCCCATCGAGACTTCGAGCAATTCACCCTCCAGCCGCGAGGTCATGATGGTAGGCGGTCGCTCCGCTGCTTCGAGTTCCTGGAATCCGAGGCTCATGGGAAAAAGGGTTAAAAAGTTAAAACTGTTAATGGTTCCGAGCTCGCACCTGTTTACCTGTCACGCCGTAGTCTCGACGTAGGCGGAACGTTGTAACTCTTTTAACCATTTAACGTCATGGCTGCGCCGTAATTTTTTCTGCGCCATCGAGCTGTGGCCGCGGCGCGTAATGCCGCTTCGCTTTCTCCAGCACGTCATCGTGTGGAGTCGGCTCGTATTCGTAATCGTCCGGTTCGCGATAATCCTTTCGCATCGGGTAATCTTCGAATTCGTCCCACATCAGAATGCGTCGGAGATCGGGATGGCCATCAAAATGAATACCGTAGAGATCGAATATTTCCCGCTCCTGAAATTCCGCGCTCCGCCAGATCGACGTCAGCGATGGCAATTGCGTTTCCGCGGTGCGATCGGCCGTGCGCATCCGAATAATCACAGGTCCATGCTTCCGTGCGATCGAATACAAATGATAGACGGCTTCGAGGTAACCGGGAATTACCTCCTCGCTTATCTGATCGACTTCCTTTTCCACCCCATCGACAACCTGCTTCACCTTTACTGTCTTCTTGATTGTCCGATCGAGCCAATCGACGCCGGTAACATTCGAGCAAAAATCGAGTCGCAACTCCGGATCGTCCCGCAAAAAACGCGCGATTTCGACTGCGTGTTCGTTGTCGATCCTGAGCGACGCTTGTTGAGATGGGCTCCCGTTGGATACGATCTCGAGCCGAGCTCCGGGAGCAACCGTTTCGGTGCGGGCTTTGATTTCGGCTAACGTTTCCATCTCTTAGAGTTATGTTTCTAGTTGGTGGATCGGTCGCTCCGTCGGGCGATGCTAAACAAATGCGGCTTCGCCGGCTTTCTTCGACATTGAGCAAGGAACTGCTCGATCCACCTGGCAGTTCTCGCCCCCTCCGTCGTGCTTTCCCCTTTTAACAATGTAACTCATTTAACAAACTAACGTTGAATTTCGGGCGGCCGAAACAGATCGGCATTCGCCGCGGGCTCTAAATCATGCGCGCCAAAGGCCGGCACCGGAAACTCGCTCGGTTGATCCGGACGCAGATGTTCCGCTTTGTTCGAGCCGCTTAGTTTTTGTTCGTCGATCTTGCGCTGCAATTCCATGAACGCATGCAACAGAGCTTCCGGCCGCGGTGGGCAACCGGGAATGTAGACATCGACTGGAATGTAACGGTCGATTCCTTTGAGAACGTTGTAGCCCTGTTTGAATGGTCCCCCTGAAATCGCGCACGCGCCCATGGAGATGACATATTTCGGGTCAGGCATCTGGTTGTAGAGCCTGACAATTTGTGGCGCCATCTTTTTCGTCACTGTGCCGGCGACGATCATCAAGTCAGCCTGGCGGGGTGATGGCCGAAAAACTTCGCCGCCAAACCGCGCGATATCGTAACGCGACGCCGCCGTCGCGATCATCTCAATCGCGCAGCAGGCTAGTCCGAATTGCAACGGCCAGATCGAGTTCTTGCGCCCCCAATTATAGAGCTCCTGCATCGATGTGACCCAAATGCCCTGCCGCTGCAGTTCGCCGCGCAATCCTTCGTCGATGTCGCTCATGCTCAGAAGTGAAACGTTAAAATGTTAAATCGGGTTATGCCCTTTTCCGGTTCTAACAATGTAACCCTTTTAACCTTTTTAACCAATCGCGTGAGTGTTAACTATTGCGTCAGCGCGCCCAAGTTAAGCAACCCTTGCCCCATGCCCAAACGAGTCCTTCGAGCAGGAGCAACAGGAAAACAAGAATGGCGATAAATGCGCCGACGGGCAGGCCGGTGAATGCCACCGCAAACGGCACCAGGAAAATCGCTTCCACATCGAAGATCAAAAAGATGATCGCATATAAGTAATATTGTGATCGGAACTGAATCTGCGCGTCACCGAGCGATTCAACGCCGCATTCATAAGTCGCGTTCTTCTCTGCTCCGGGCTTGGGCGGTTGGAAGAATCGCCGCCACAACCACGCCAGCCCAAGCGGAATGACTGGAAATATCAAGGCCACGCCGATGAAGATTACGATGAAGAAGTAGGGGTTCGGAGTCATTCCTATAACATTCAATTAGCCACAGATGAACATAGTTTTACGGATAGGTAATACTACCCCCTATTAATCTATGTTTCATCTGTGTTAATCCGTGGCCAACAATTGAGCTAATCCTTCATGGTCAAGCGCGAATCGACTGCTCCATTCCTCTTTTTCATTCTCGATCTGCCCTCGGGCATCAGCAGCGGACTCGCTTCGATCGCATTGCTTTTCATTTTAACGCAAGCCGCCCTTTCCGTCGCAGCCGCTGGTTACATCGTCGCGCTTGGCGTTTCCGCCAATCTTTGGCGTTTTTTGTGGGGTCCGGTTGCCGATTTCACCCTGACCCGATTTCAGTTCGTCCGCAGATTTCGCAGATTTACGCAGATTAGATCTCTGCCGGAGCTGATCAGCTTCCATTTCGAGAATCTGCGAAAATCTGTGTAATCTGTGGATTTTGCAGCCCATTCTCTTGATTAAGTGATCACCACTGCTTTTCTTCAGCGAGCTTGAGCCAGTCGATCGATCAAATTTTCATTAGCGCGAAGCAATGGATCCTGTCGTTGCTTTCTGGGATGCCCGATTGGGTAACGACCATGGCGTCGATTCTCCTTAACATCAGTGCGTTGCTCGGAGTTTTTCTCACCATCTTTGCCCTCATCTCTGTCCTGGAGCGAAAAATTTTGGGCCGCATGCAAAACCGTTACGGGCCGAATCGCGTCGGGCCGTTCGGGCTTTTTCAACCAGTCGCCGATGGGATCAAAATGTTGATCAAGGAAGATGTCGTGCCGGCGCGGGCGGACAAAGTGGTGCATTTTCTCGCGCCCATCCTCGTGGCTGCCACCGCCATCCTCACTCTTGGCGTTATTCCATATGGGCGAAACATGACGCCGTTCGCGATCGACGGCGGCATCCTGTTTTTCTTTGCCGTCGGTTCAACCACTGAGCTGGCCGTCTTCATGGCGGGCTGGGGCAGCAACAACAAATTTTCCATGCTGGGCGCAATGCGCGCCATCGCGCAAATGGTGAGCTATGAATTGCCGCTTATCCTCACTACGCTTCCCGTGGTGATGGTCGTGGGCGCGCTTTCACCCGATGCGATTGTCTCGGCGCAGGGTGGTTATTGGTTTGGAATCCTGCCGCATTGGTTCGTCACGACGCCTTGGGGTGCGGCCGCGTTCATCCTGTTTTTCGTCTCGGGCTTGGTCGAATCCAACCGGACCCCATTCGATGTCCCGGAAGGCGAATCCGAAATCGTCGCCGGTCACATGACGGAATATTCCGGGTTCAAATACGCCACCTTTTTTCTGGCGGAATATTTCGGCATGTTCGCGATTAGTGGACTCGCCGTGACTCTGTTTCTCGGCGGCTGGCACGCACCCATCGCCGTCCTCGAATTTATCCCATCGTACGTTTGGTTTTTTCTCAAATTGAGCGCGCTGCTTTTTGTTTACATCTGGGTCCGTGGAACGCTCCCGCGCACGCGTGTCGATCAAATCATGAACTTTGCTTGGAAATTCATGCTGCCGATGGCATTCACCTGCATTATTGCCGCTGCCGTCTGGCATTATCAGGGGCGCGGCCTCGCTGGCTGGCTTTGGTCGCTGGCGGTGATCGCTATTATCTACCAAACACTTTCGCGCCTGCTGGAAACGAAAAAGAAGTTTGCCCCGCGCACCTATCGTTTCGCTGAATGAATAGCATTCGGAAGCAGAACTATTGTAGGACAAGCGCACCGCTTACCGGTCCGTTAAAATCGGCAGGCGCCGCGCCTGCCCGACAAAGCGGTTGGCCGGAAATCGACTTTATTAAATGAACAGCGTCGCCTTTCTTGCTATTGCCATCATTACTCTCTCCGGTGCGCTCGCGGCCGCGACACTTCCAAAACTTATCCATGCCGCGCTTAGTCTGGTAATCGTCTTTGTCGGTGTCGCGGCGTACTTTTTCTTGTTAGGCGCCGAGTTCGTCGGCTTGGTCCAAATTTTTGTTTATATCGGCGCGGTCGCAGTTCTGATTGTTTTCACAATTCTGCTTACCCGTCGCGATAGCGTTAACGACCGTGGCGTTAACTGGGGCGGCGTGATCGTGGCGCTTGCTGTCTTCGGGGGACTGCTCTGGATAATCTTGAACACCACATCGCTCGCGCTTCCTGCGCCGCAAACCGAGCCACTCACGGTGAAACAGATAGGTGAATCACTAATGACCAATTACGTCTGGCCACTGCAATGCGTCGGCCTTGTTCTTACTGTCGCTCTGATTGGTGCGCTCATTCTGGTGATGGAGGAAAAAAGAGAGCGTTAAAAGTTAAATAGTTACAGCGTTAAAATGGAAAAGAGACTTCGCCTGCAATTTAACATTTTTAACGTTTTAACGAACCTATGAACGCAACCCTTCAACTCTTTCTTATCATATCGAGCGCACTGTTCTCCATCGGCCTACTCGCCACGCTCAGCCGGCGTCATGCGATTTTCATTCTTATCGGGATCGAGCTAATGCTCGCGGCCGCGAACTTAAACTTCATCGTCTTCTGGCGCTTCGGCTCGCAGCAGCAACAACCAACTGGAGTAATGGTCGCGATCTTTTCTATCGCCATCGCCGCCGCCGAAGCCGCGGTTGGCCTCGCCCTCGTCATCGCCATCTATCGCCACTACCGAACAACCAATGTTGATAAATTCGATTCGCTGAAAGGCTAGAACGTGCAGAAAACATCGAACACCGAACATCGAACGCCGAACATCGAATTCAGAAACTTCTCCCCATTCGGCGTTCGGCGTTCGGCGTTCGACGTTCGGTGTTTGTCCCATTCCCCCCAATGAGTTCGTGGATCGTCACCAGCATCTGGCTGATTCCAGCAGCCCCGCTGGCGTTTTCACTCCTGATTCTGTCTTTAACCAATTCGCGCCGAGCCGCCGCGGCCGGGCTTGCGATCACCGGTCAGATCGCGGCCTTGGCAATGTCCATCCTGGCATTTCTGCCGACGTTGCAAACTCCGGGTTTCCGCGAAGTTCACAATTTTACCTGGTTCACGTTCGGCGACCAGGCCCTGCGTCTTGGTTGGGTGCTTGATCCGCTCGCCGCCGCCATGCTAATCATGATCACGCTGGTCGGCCTTTGCATTTTTGTTTTCAGTGCCGGCTACATGGCGGAAGACAAAAACTTTACCCGCTTTTTTGCTTACCTCTCTTTTTTCTCTGGCGCAATGCTGGGGGTAGTTATCGCAAATAGCTTGCTTCTGCTTTTCGTTAGCTGGGAACTCGTCGGACTCGCCTCCTATTTGCTGATCGGGTTCTGGATCGAACGGCCGAGCGCCGCTGCCGCCGCAAAGAAAGCCTTTATTACAACGCGTATCGGCGATCTCGGATTCTTTCTTGGGATGCTGTGGTTGTATCACGCCAGCGGCACTCTTCTCTTTTATGACAACGGTAACGGAGCGCTGGAACCAAATGGTCTTCTGAAAATTGGATCGAGCGTCACGCTCGTCGCCCTGCTGATTTTTTGCGGAGCTGTCGGTAAATCCGGACAGTTCCCACTTCACGTCTGGCTGCCGGACGCGATGGAAGGACCGACGCCGGTCAGCGCCTTGATCCATGCAGCCACGATGGTGGCAGCCGGCGTGTTCTTAGTCGCGCGCGTTTATCCCTTATTCTCGTTAGGCGCAGTGAACGGGGTGACGCCGTCACTTACGGTGGTTGTATCAATCGGTGTCGTGACCGCGTTGATGGCTTCGCTCATCGCCCTGGCACAGTTCGATATCAAACGCATTCTCGCTTATTCCACCGTCTCGCAACTCGGATTGATGATGGTCTCGCTCGGAGTCGGCGGCGTCGCGGCCGGCATTATGCATCTGATCGCGCACGGCTTCTTCAAAGCGCTCCTCTTCCTCGGCGCCGGGTCCGTAATTCACGGCCTTCATCACGAGCAGGACATTCGTAAAATGGGCGCTCTCCGCTGGATCATGCCGGTGACATTTCTTACCTACACTGTCGGCATGATGAATCTGAGCGGAGTACCCTTTTTCTTCTCCGGTGGCTGGACCAAAGAAGAAATCCTGCACCGCACCGCGGAGTGGCCGCTCTCCCGTCTGCCGCATTACCTGATGCTCGCCGGCGTCGTTCTCACCGCGCTCTATATGACCCGGCAGGTGATCTACGTCTTCTTTGGCAGCAAACGTGACGCTTCAGCTCCGCACGAAAGTCCGGGCGTAATGACCATGCCGTTAATTATTCTTGCGGCCTGCTCGATTATTTTGGCGATCTTTCTCACGCCGGCCTGGCCGTGCCTGCACGCGTATCTTAACGGAGAACCAGCTCATCTGGACCTCAGCGCTCTTGTTCAGCCGATGCTTTTTCTGTCGCTCGTTCTGGTCGCGGCGGGCATTGGGCTTGGCTGGTTGATGTATCGCAATGCCGGTGAAATCGATCCGTTGGCGCGTGCCCAACCCGGCCTGTTCCGATTTCTCGAAAACAAAATGTGGATCGACGAGTTCTACGAACACACCTTCATCGCCTGCAGTCGAGTAGTCGCGCATCTGTCCGATTTTCTGGACCGATATTTCTGGGACGGACTGGTCAGCCTGTTCTCCGGAATAGCCCAGGCCTTTGCCGTATTGAGCAAAGGCTTTGACGACCACGCCATTAATGCCCGGGTTGATGACACTACAACTGGTGCGCGTCGATTCGGTCGCTTGATCGCAGCGGGCCATTCCGGCCAAATCCAGGCGTATCTCGGGGCGATCGCCCTTGGAATGCTTCTCCTGCTTGTCCTTTACGCATGGCTGGCCTGATTACTACTCTAATAGTAACTCCGCTTGTCGGCGCGCTTCTGGTTAGCGCGACGCGTAATTACGCCCGGGCGCTCGCTCTGGTCTTCAACCTGATTACGGCGACATGCGCCTTTATTATATGGCGACACTTCGATCCCAGTTTGCCTGGTCTTCAGCTGGTGGAACGTCATAGCTGGATGCCGGCGATCGGCGCCGAGTACCTCCTCGGCGTGGATGGCCTGAGTCTGCTTCTCGTTGTCCTGATCTCGATAGTTTTTCCGTTCGCCTTGCTCGCGCAAAGAATGGATCGCGGCTTCTGCGCGCTGATGTTAATCACGCAGGCCGCGCTTTACGGCACTTTCACCGCCCAAAATTTTATTCTCTGGTTTCTCTTCTATGAGATGAGCCTGATCCCGGCTTTCCTTTTAATAAAGATATGGGGAGGCGAAAAACGCGATCGGGCCGCCACCAAGTTCTTCCTCTACACTTTTCTTGGCAGCGTCGCCATGCTGCTGTCCTTTCTCGGCATTTATTTTGTCAACGGCACCTTCGATTTCGCCAGCCTGGCCGAACTCGGAAAGACCCGGAATGTGTTGCCGGGCAATCTCACATGGGTCGCCTTCGCGGGAATCTTTCTTGGACTCGCCGTGAAGGTTCCGCTCTTTCCCTTTCACACCTGGTTGCCCGACGCCTACGAAACTGCGCCCACCGGTGTATCGATGGTCCTGACCGGCGCGCTATCCAAAATGGGGGTTTATGGTTTCATCCGCCTGCTCCTGCCAATTTTCCCTAACGAGATTGCGACATTGGGGCCGTGGCTGTTGACGCTGACGGTTTGTTCCATCGTGATTCCTCCGCTCGTAGCCTGGGTGCAAGCCGACTTGAAACGCATGGTTGCCTACTTGTCGATTAACCACCTTGGTTACTGCATGCTCGGACTCTTCGCGGCGACTGCGCCGGCGGTTCGGCCTTTGGAAGAAATGCAGGCGGCCTTGAGCGGCGTGTTCATGCAAATCTTTAATCATGGCATCACCGCGGCCACACTGTTCTATTTTGTCGGATTGCTGGAGCAACGGCGCGGTTCGCGCGGGATCGACGATTTCGGCGGTCTGATGCAGCGCACCCCGCTCCTTTGCGGCTGGATGGGCGTGGTCATGTTTTCGTCGCTCGGATTACCCGGGCTGAATGGATTCATCGGCGAATTCCTCATCTTCAAAGGTTCCTTCGCCATTGCTGCCGGTTATACCGCGTTTGCTGTAATCGGCTTGCTCTTCACCGCCATCGTTTTTATGCGCGCAATGCAATCACTCTTCAGCGGCCCGCTCATCGAGACCGCGGCCGGTTTGCCTGATCTCAAAGCTAACGAGAAGTGGACAATTATCCCGATCGCGCTCCTGATGTTTATCATCGGTATTGCACCGCAGGCCCTCTTCAACATTTTCAACACCACGGTGGTGCAGATGGCGCGGTTGCTGGCCTGATGATCCGGTAATGAGCAAAGCGATCATCCCCATCCAACAAATTGCGAAGTCGATTTATTTGCTTCGCGGTCAGAGAGTGATGCTTAGCCAAGACTTGGCCATTCTCTATGGCGTGGCTGTCAAAGTTCTCAACCAAGCCGTGAAGCGCAACGCGGTGCGATTCCCCACTGATTTCGTGTTTCAGCTTAAGGCCGAGGAATTTGCAAACTTGAAGTCACAGTTTGTGACTTCAAGTTGGGGTGGCCCCAGACGGGCGCGCCCCTACGCTTTTACTGAGCAAGGTGTGGCCATGTTATCAAGCGTGCTGAAAAGCGAGCGCGCGGTAAAAGTGAACATCGCCATCATGCGGGCTTTCGTGAAGCTGCGCGAAACGCTCGAAATAAATCGCGAGTTGGCGCACAAATTCGCGGAACTCGAAAAGCAAGTCGGCAAACACGACAAAGAAATCGCGGCTATCATGGACGCAATCCGGCGGTTGATGGCGCCGCCGGAAAAACCGAAACGTGAGATCGGCTTTCATGTTCGCGAGCAAGGCGCGCGATACCGAACACGCAAGGCTCGTAACTCGCGCTCCTCTTCCGTTTTAACATTGTAACCGTTTTAACTTTTTAACGCGCCTTGATCATCGCCTGGACCATTTACATCACATTCGCCGGTGCCATCGCCGCACTCCTTTTGCCCCGAACGTTTTCCCGGTTGATCGCGCTCCTCACTGCGACTGCAAGTTTTGCAATCAGCCTGAGCGCGTTTTTCTGCGGGGATCTAGATCTCGCGCATTTCACCACCATCGTGCAAGTCCCCTGGGTGCCGGCCCTCAGCATGAACTACCATCTTGCGGTCGACGGCATCAGCCTGACTCTCGTTTTGGTAACATCAATAACGGCAGTCAGCTCAGTTCTCTTTTCCTGGGACGTCACCGAGCGGCCGAATGAATTCTTCTTTTGGCTCCTGCTCGTAGTGGGCGGTTCCTTCGGCGTTTTCTTGAGCGCTGATCTCTTTCTGCTCTTCGTCTTCTACGAGTTGGTCATCGTCCCGAAGTACTTCCTGATCGCGATCTGGGGATCGACCAATAAGGAGTACGGCGCGATGAAGTTGACGCTGTATTCGTTCTTCGGCGGCGCGCTCGTTTTCATTGGAATTATCGCCGCCTATGTGACCGGCGGTTCATTAGACTTGAATCAGCTCGCGCAATTTCAATTCAGTCCGCAACTGCAATCGTGGGCCTTTCCCATTTTATTTCTCGGCTTCGCTGTTCTCGCCGGCATCTGGCCGTTGCACACCTGGGCGCCGACCGGCCATGTCGCCGCGCCCACCGCGGGTTCAATGTTGCTCGCCGGAATTGTGATGAAGCTTGGCGCTTACGGCGGTCTGCGGGTGGCGATGAATATTTTCCCGCAAGGGTTTCAAGGGTGGAGTAACTGGATCGCAGTTTTGGCTGTGATCGGAATTGTCTACGCTGCAGCAGTCGCACTTCGCCAGCGCGATCTGAAATTTGTCATCGGTTACTCGAGTGTGAGTCACATGGGTTTCGCCCTTCTTGGCCTCGCCACCGCAAACGTCCTCGGCGTGTCGGGCGCGGTCCTGCAAATGTTTTCCCACGGCGTGATCGGCGCGCTCCTCTTCGCCGTTGCCGGACGGATGATTTATCGGCGGACACACACGCGTGACCTCGATGAATTATCGCTAATGGAATTGAATCGCGCCCTTCCATTCGCGGCGTTTGTCTTTGTGGTTGCTTCCGCTGCCTCGATGGGCATTCCCGGGTTTAGCGGGTTTGCCGCTGAAATTACTATTTTGATCGGGGTGTGGAAAATATATCCCCTCGCGGTTTGGATCACCGGCGCCGGCATGGTGCTGGTCGCGGCGTTTACGTTGCGCGCGCTCAAGAAGAGCTTTTTTGGTGACGGCGCGGCAAACGTCCGCCTGCAACAAGGATGCGTCGCGCTCGATGCGGATTGGAACGAACAGGGACGCATTACGCTGGCCGAAAAACTGGGCGCCGGACTACTAATTTTTACGACTGTTGCAGTAGGAGTTTATCCGAAGCTACTACTCGATCGTATTCAACCGGCAGTGGAAGCCATGCGATTTCTGAAAACGGGAGGCTAAGAAACTCTTTTTTTAACGATGTAATATTTTTAACGTTGTAACGATTTCAATGTCCTACCTCGAACTACTCAAGCTGGCGTCGCCCGAAGCGATTGTGACGTTGACGGCTTTGGTTGTTCTCGCGATTGGAGTAGCGAGTGGGCGCGGAACTGTAGTGGCAGGCGTGTCGCCGGCAAAACCCCAGGAAAGTGCGGCCGGCACGGCCGCCTCTACAGTGGTCTGCACCTTGGTCGCGGTGGCCGGACTGATTGTCGCCATCACAGCCATTGTGATGCTTCCACCGAACGCCGACCTCTTTCGTGGCATGCTGGTAATCTCGCCGCTGAACTCGCTCTTCAAGATCGTTTGTCTGGTTCTAGCTCTCTTAACCATTCTGCTCGCATCGCGCGAGACATCGAATTACGGCGAATACCTTGCCATCATTCTGCTCGCGGCAATCGGTCTGCTACTTCTCGTTGGCAGCGAAGAATTACTCATGATTTTCATTGGGCTCGAACTTACCGGGCTGTCCCTCTATTTAATGACAGCCTTCGATAAGGCCGACATTCGTTCGGCCGAAGCCGGCTTGAAGTATTTTCTCTTCGGCAGTACGGCAAGTGCGTTCACCCTTTTTGGGCTCAGCCTCATTTATGGTATCACTGGCACTACCAGCTTTTCGGCCATCGCGGACAAGCTGAACACTCAGATGCTTTCTCCATTGTTGTTTGCCGGCATTGCCATGACTCTGGTCGGGTTCGCCTTCAAAATTGCAGCGGCGCCCTTCCATCTCTGGGCGCCGGATGCCTATCAGGGCGCGCCTGTTTCCAGTGCCGCTTTCATCGCTTCAGGATCGAAGGTCGCGTCGTTCGTGGTGCTGGGGAAGATTATGCTCGTTGGATTCAGTCCGATTCACGGCAGCGCGGATTGGCATGCGATGGTGGTCGGCTGGTCGCCGGTTTTAGCGATGTTGGCCGCGTTCTCGATTCTCCTCGGCAATCTGGTTGCCCTGGTGCAAACCAATCTGCGCCGGCTGCTCGCCTACTCCGCGGTCGCTCATGCCGGGTATACGTTGCTTGGACTGATCGCAGGCGGACGCGAAGGATTTGGCGCGACCTTGTTCTATACTACAATCTATGCGTTCACGTTACTCGGCGCGTTCGGAGTGGTTGCCCTGGTGAGACGCGAGACTGGCGGCGACGATTTGCAAAACTTTGCTGGGTTATCTGCTCGCTCACCGTTGCTCGCTGGTTGCATGGCGGTTTTCATGTTGTCACTGGCCGGGCTGCCGCCGCTGGCCGGATTCTTCGGAAAATTCTACCTCTTTAGCGTCGCTTTTGCTGCCGGTGCGAGTCACGGCCTGCTCTGGCTCGTTGTTGTCGCGCTCTTCGGTAGTCTGATCTCGCTTTACTATTACCTCATCGTTTTGAAGTTGATCTTCCAAACGCAAAATGCCGAAAAGTTCACTGCCTCGCCGATCGCACACAGTGTACTTCCCAGAATGACAATCGCGCTTGCCGCCGCGATCGTGTTATGTCTCGGAATCGCGCCGCAATTTCTAGTCTCACGCATTCTCGCGGCATTGCCCTGACTACGTCCGGATGCTCAATCGTTGAGGTCACACATCAAACGTGGCAAGAAGTGATTTGTTGATCGGCGCGGCGGAGCGTCTGCGCGATGCTGTTGAAACACTTAAATTCTCGGCGCCGGTTGCGCACGTTTACAATCCGCTCGTTTACGCCTGGCGTGCGCACGAGATTTACCTGCGACGATATGGCAATGGCCGCAAACGCGTGTTGTTCCTCGGAATGAATCCCGGTCCGTTTGGTATGGCCCAAACCGGTATTCCATTCGGAGAGATCGCGGCGGTGCGCGATTGGCTCGGGATTCGAGCCACGATTGAGCGTCCGCCTGATGAGCATCCCAAGCGGCCGGTGATGGGATTCAATTGCGCACGCACCGAAATCAGCGGCCAACGTCTATGGGGTTTGTTCGCGAAACGCTTTGGCTCTGCGGACAAATTCTTCGAGGAACACCTGGTGATGAATTATTGTCCGCTCGCGTTTGTGGAAAAGAGCGGGCGAAATCGGACTCCCGACAAGCTGCCGGGGAACGAGCGGACAGCGCTGTTTGAGGCGTGTGACGAACATTTGCGGGAAATTGTTCGCATCCTGGAGCCGGAATGGCTCATCGGCTTGGGTGATTTCGCCGCGAAGCGCGCCCGCGCGGTAATCGCCGATCCGCTGCCGCGCATCGGCCAGATTCTGCATCCCAGTCCGGCCTGCCCCGCTTCAAACAATGACTGGGCCGGTACTGCCACCTCCCAGTTGCATGCGCTCGGCGTTTGGAAAGGACACACTGATCCGCCAAACGCGAAATCACGCCAAAGCAAACGCAAACACCTTGATTTTTAGCGTCGTTTAATGTGTTTTGGCGGACGAGCTCCTTTACGCCTGGCTGGGATTTAGTCGTCGGCTGTTTCGACGTGATAACGCACTTCGATGTCAGGGCTGCCATCGGCCCGTTTCGGTCCCGTCGATCCCGGCTCATCGACAAAGTCAGGCTTGTACCAGGTTGACCACTCGTGATACTTCTTCGGCATCGGGTTCGCCGGAAGACGAATATTGTAAAGACGCGCGCCCCCATTGGGAAACTTGACTGCCAACAAACGGTGTGAAGTCCGATAATAAAGTGGGACATAACCGCGGCGAGTCGCCGCCTCGTCCGGCTTCTCCAGGACTGCATCAGCCGAGTTCCTATCCGTCGTTAGCTCGGCGGTAGCGTCGGCAAAAATCGCGATATTCGCCGGCGCGTGTAGCTCGATTCGGAGGATCGGCTCCGGCCCATTCAAATTCAAAACATGCGGTTGCATCGAATACCAGATGCCGACTGCAGACGCCGCCGAGACAATGATTACAGCGAAAGCTGCAATTCCACCGAGGACAACCTTCACGCCGCCTACGCCGCATCTTCGCAAAACCAGCCAGACGGTGCCGACAAACCCGAGTACACCTGACAGCATCCCGACCGAGATCGCGAAGTACCCTGCCCCACCTTCTCTCGATGAGATATGTAGCGGACCCGCCGCTAACAAGCTGGCAAGAGCGGCTCCAAGAAGAGCGAAAACGCCGAAACCGACCAGTCCGGCAACTGCCGCGACCAGTATCGCCGAAAAGCGTAATTTGTTGGCAGGTTCGACCACGCCGGAATGATAAGACTGGCGCATGCGAAAGGGAACGGGGAAACTTCCGGCTTTCCGAGTGCGCGGGGAGTAGGTCGGCGCCAGTTATAAAAAGCGCCTAACGAAAATTAGACATCGCGTTTCGCGAGATTGCAGGTGAGGTTTCGAATTATGCGAACAACTTTTCGTTTGCTTTGGAGTCTCACGGTTTTTGCTATCGGTTGCTCTCGGGCCGCGTTCGCGACTGGTGAAAAGCCGCTAATGAAAGCGGTGGTCGCGCACGAGTATGGCGCTCCGGAGGTATTGAAGTTCGAAGAAGTGCCGCCGCCGAAGCCGCAGGACGATGAAGCGCTCGTCCGCGTGATCGCAAGCGGAGTGAATCCAGCCGACCCACTTACTCTCAGTGGCAAATACGCGCGAGAGTGGGGAACCAATTTACCCCTGATTCCGGGGTACGAGATCGCGGGCATCATCGAAAAGACAGGTGTGAAATTTACAAGCCTCAAACCCGGCGACGCAGTTTACGGTTATCCAACCTTCGGCGGCGGCTGGGCCGAATACGTCGTAGTCAAGGAACGGGAAGTCGCACCAAAACCGAAATCACTCAGCTTTGCCGAGGCGGCGGCGGTGCCGATGGGTGCGTTAACCGCTTGGCAAGCGCTCGTTGATGTGGCGCAGCTACACGCCGGACAAACCATTCTCATTCATGGCGGTTCCGGTGGTGTCGGCTCTTTCGCGATTCAAATCGCGAAAGTCCGCGGGGCCCGTGTCATCGCAACGGCATCAACCGCAAACCAGGACCTGCTGAGACAGCTGGGCGCGGATGTGGCGATCGATTACACCAAACAGAAATTCGAAGAGATCGCGAAAGACGTCGATTGCGTGCTGGACCCGGTCGGCAAAGACACCCTTGCCCGATCCTATGCGGTGCTGAAGAAAGGCGGCATCATTTTGGCGCTCGTGGGCCAGCCAGATCCAGAGGAACTCAAGAAACACGAGATTCGCGCGGCCGGGATTTGGGTCAAACCGAACCCCAAAGATCTTTCGGAAATCGCGCAGTTGATCGACGCCGGGAAAATCAAACCGACCGTCACCCAAATTCGGCCACTAAGCGAAGCAATCGCGGCGGAACAACAGGCGGAGACGCATCACACCCGCGGGAAAGTTGTGCTGCGCATTGCAGATGAGCCGAAGGGGTGATCGGCGGTAGAGGCGGCTAACGCCACCCCGGCTCGGAGGTCGGCCGCAATCCGAGAACGTCCTCTGATTACTTCGGGATCGATGTTACGAACGGAGGCGGAGCCATTCGTTCGACGCAGCTGACATCAAGGTTCTTCGTGTCCCCTTTTTCCATGAACTCCATGACGAGGCGATCCACACATCCCGGATCGGTCAAACCATCGACGCCGTGACCGGCTTGTGGAACAATTACGTGACGGCTGTTGGGCAAATAACGTGCAACTTCCTCCCCGCGCTGGGGTGGAGTCACGGGATCCATGCTGCCGGAAAAAATGAGCACGGGAAGATTTGACGAGACGGGATCGCGAAAATTGTCCGGTATCTTTGCGCGCGGCCACATCCCGCAGGCGCGTGTTTGCTGAAAAACGCGATAATTGCCAAATGGATTGGCCGCGTTCATCCGCGCCGCTTCCTCCTGATCAATGAATGGAACATCTTCCGCGCAGGTCACGGAAAGATACATCCCATCAGCGATGAAATCTGGAATTGATGGAGCGATGGCTTCACGCAAGAACGGTCCGAAATCGCCGTGTGCCGCGTGATGAATGATGAGCGGAATGCGACTCGCCTGATCTCGCCCGTACATCAAGGTCCGAATTTTCTCGGCGAAAACGCCCCGTTGAATCTCGACTGTCGCCGCAGCGCTCTTGTCCGGCGGCGAATATTCCACTCGCGCCGACGCGCTCTCTAATTGCGCGAGGAGGTTTGCCCAATCATCGCGAATTTGCGGGAACGCCTGGTGACAGTGCGCGTCCTGTTCGCATTGCTGCAACAACAAATCCATCGCGCGCGCTGCCGCCTGCGCGTGATACATCGGCATTTTCAAATAGGTGGGCGCAGTACCGAGGAGCGTGACCGTGCGCAGATGCTCTGGATGTTGCCGCAGATAAACCAGTGCCGCGCGCGTACCGTAGGACGTCCCGAAAAGATTGATGCGATCGTATCCGAGCCAGGACCGCACATCGTCCAAATCATCCATCGCAATAGAAGTGGTGTATTGGGTGAGATCGGCGCGCTGCGCGAGCGTCTGTGCGAGGTTCTGCACGTAATCGACCGGATACATTTCGCTCAGGTAATACTGCGGCGTTTTCTTTCTCGGCACCGAAAGCGGATTCGATTTCCCGGTGCCGCGTTGATCGACCAGCACCACGTCGCGGCGGGGGCGATATTCTTTTCCTTCCGTCGCATAAAACCTCGCTGCATCAGTCGAGGCCGCGCCGGGTCCGCCGGCAAGATCGAACAGTGGCTCGGCTTTCGTTTTCTGATCGAAGGCCGGGAGCACTAGTACGTTCAAATCAATCCTTCGACCGGCGCGCGTCTCGCGATTTTCGAAGACAGTGAATTTGCCACAAAGCAGCTTTTCCTCGATGCCGGGGAACCGACACGGCTTGAGTTTGGCCAGCCCGCCCGGAGGCTGGGCTTTGCGACACGCCGCCAGCAGAAATAGCTCGCACCCGACAGCAATCAGGGCAGCAGAAAAAAGGCGACCTCGCCGCACAGACTCATCTTATTTAGTTCGCGCGAAACCGCTATCTCGGTACTGGCGTGAACAAAATATTGCTCGTTCTTCGTAGACGCTCCATCTCCGCAAGCGCCAGTTTCGCCTCGAATTTTTCACGACCGATCACGATCCAGGCATCGTAACCGAAGTCGTTTTGGATCCGTTCGATGCGGGTGAGATAATCGCCGTGAATGCCGGCGAGCAGTTCGATCAACATCCTCGGCCGATTGATCCGAATGGTTTCGCGTGCCCCCGCCAGCACCTCCATCTCCGAGCCCTCCACATCGATTTTGATAAAACCGACGTTTTCAAAACCGTAACTGTCGAGGGTGGCGAGCCGCACCTGTATTTCATCAACGTTATTGTGCGCATAAACATTGCCGAGATTGCCGATGATGTGCAAGGAGGACCCACTCGGCCGGCGCGGAACGTAGAGAGTGGCACTTCCCTCGTGATCGGAGAGCGCCACTGGGTGCAGGCGCGCTCTTCTTCCGAGTTTGGCCTGGGCGAACCTGGCCAAAACCGGATTGGGTTCAAAAGCTTCGACGGTGGCGGCAACGCGGGACAGGGCCCAGCTGTAGTAGCCGCGGTTTGCGCCCACATCGATTGCGGTGCATCTAGCCGGAACGAGTTCGCGCAACAATGCGAGTTCCGGCTCGACCCCTCGTAATTCTCGGCCGATTTTGTATCGATAATAGAGCCGCGCCGGCAGCAGATTTTTAATGCGATCTTCGACCGAGAGCGAGGCGATACTGTACGGTATGGCAGCGCGCGGCCACTTGGTTTTCTGCTCGTCGGCCATCCCGTGCTACGCTAGGCGCTTGTCAGGAGCGCCTCTACATCATTCTTTCGGTGCGAGAGAAGCGACGATTTTCTCGAAGCGAGGATCGCCGCGTAAAGGGTCCCACCACGGCAGTAGTTTCAACCGGCCGTAACTAAGGAACCCCGGTAGTTGCGCTACCTTTGCCAAGTGCCCGAGAGCGGCATCTTTCTCATCGAGCCATGCTTCCGCTACCGCCGAATACTGGATCATGTCCACTCCGTTGAGAGAATCCTTCTCTACGGGCACCAGTTCAACCGCGCGCCGGATCTCGCGCAGCGCGTCTTCCTTCCGTCCGAGTCCGGCATCAATTAACGCAAGAGTGCAAACTGCGGGACCATAATCTGCCTGCGCCTGCGCGACCTTCTCCTGGCCCGGACGAATCGCGGCGAAAGCCGAGCGCGCTTTTGTTTCGTCTTTGATCATCCGCGCAGCGAGACCCCGGCCGAAGCCCGCGCTGAGTTGCGTGGAATTATCGCCGAAAGTGGCGTCGCCAAGGGCATTGAGCGCGGTTTCGGCCGCCGCCGCATCGCCTTCCGCTAGGGCGCAGAGAAACCATACATCGGCGACGCTCTTGATCGCGCCTGGGTTCGTCGCGCGAATCTCATCGATCGTTTGATGTAATGGTCGACTGTCAGCTTTCCAATCAAGTAAAACCAAGCCTCGCCCTGCCTTAGTCTCGGCATCGTCGGGTTTGATGGATAATGCGCGGTCTTCGACGGCAATCTCTTCAGCATAACGACGCAGAACGTGATAGCTGATTGAGAGCTGCTGCAGTGTGAAAAAATTTCGGGGATCCAATTCCACTGCGCGTTGAAGGTTGTGCAGTCCGGCGTCGTGCGCGCCTCGCCGGCGCGCGATGAACCCAGTCAGCTCGAAGATCCGAGGAGAATTAGGCATTGTGCCGCGGGCCACTTCAAGTTCAGCCAGCGCCCCGTCGTAATTGAGATATGCAGAGTAAAGATGGCCGGCGCGGGCCAGGTGTGCTTCGCCGGCATCGGGCTGGAGCCGGAACGCCGCCTCAATCGCCGCTTCCGCTGATGCGCGCCGCTCAGAAGTGTGGTCGAGCAGATTGTAAAATCTATCGTGAGCGTCAGCGAGCTGGCACTGCGCGGCGAAGAAAGAAGGATCCCTCGCAAGCGCTTGATTGAGCAAATCGATTCCCAAGCGCAAGTTCTGTGCAGCGATCGCGCTGAAACCGGTGTTAAGAACGAGGTCCTTTGCCCGGCTGTAGAGATCGAAGGCGATAACATCAGAGGTAGGTGCCTGCTCGATGGCTTTCTTCTCACTCGGAGAAAGTTTGGCCTGTAACTGGTCGGCGATAGTCTTGGCAATCTCGCTCTGGATCGCAAAGACGTCGGCAAGATCGCGGTCGTAGGTCTGTGCCCAGAGATGCGCATCGCTGCGTGCATCAATTAGCTGCGCGTTCACGCGGACGCGATTGCTGACGCGTTGAACGCTACCCTCGACCAGATGCGCTACACCAAGCTGCTGGGCAATCTCCCGAAGATTGCGCGCTACTCCAGTTTTG